>JANMEI010000387.1:0-8824 GCA_031376865.1 Acidimicrobiia bacterium
CCATCTCCAACTGTTCCAACAATTACGGGCCGTATCAGCATCCCGAAAAGTTCATTCCTCGCCAAATCACCAACGTATTGTCGGGTATCAAACCAAAGCTGTACGGCAACGGACTCAACGTCCGCGACTGGATCCATGTCGACGATCACAACTCAGCAGTGCACGCAATTCTCGATCGAGGCCGCTTGGGTGAGACCTACCTCATTGGCGCCGATTGCGAAGTCAACAACCGCGACGTGTTGACTTCGATTTTGGAACTCATGGATAAACCCGCCGATTGGTTCGAGTTTGTCCCCGACCGACCGGGGCACGATCTGCGCTATGCCATCGATGCAACCAAGCTGCAAACCGAGCTGGGTTGGAATCCTACGTTCACAGATTTTCGCGAGGGCCTCGTTCAAACCATCGGTTGGTATACCGAGCACAGCAAGTGGTGGCAGGCAGCGAAAGAAGCCGCCGAGGCCCGCTACCGCGAGCTAGGTCGCTGACCTAGCTGCTAGCCGTTCGGCACGGCCTTGCGTGTTCAGTGCGAGGCGGCTTGAGCCTTTTTCACTATTCCTGGAATCAAGAAGCGTGGCAAGAACTTTGGCGACAGCACGTTGAGCCTGTTCTTGAAACCAATCACCGCTACTGGCTTTCCGGCCAGTGTGGCTTTCACAGCAGCTTCGGCAACGCTGTGTGCAGTCGGGATCTTGCGGCCCTTCACCAGCTTCGATGATTCCATTTCGGCTTTGGCCTGAAAGCCCGACTCGGTTGGTCCGGGGCATACTGCGGTCACCGTGACGCCCGTGCCTTTGAGCTCTTCATTGACGCCTTCGCTGAGGCTCAGCACATAGCCCTTGGTCGCGTAGTACACAGCCATCAGCGGGCCGGGGAAGAAGGCGGCGGTCGAAGCAATGTTCATGATGCGGCCGCGCTTGTTGGCAACCATTGTCGGGATGAGGTCGTGCATCAATTCGGTAAGTGTGCCGACATTTAACGTGATCATCTGATCCAGTTTGGCTGCGTCGGCTTTCCACATTTCCCCGAAGTCAGCGAAGCCCGCGTTGTTGACCAATACGTCGATCGTCAATCCACGAGTGTTTAGTTCTTGAGCGAGGCGATGACCCGCACCGGGTTGGGCTAAGTCGGCGGTGATGACAGTTGACTTGGCGCCATTCGCTGCCGCCGCGGTAGCGACGGTCTGCAATCCGGCCTCGCTTCGAGCCACCAGAACCAAGTCGTGGCCTTGAGCAGCGAGCACCTTGGCGATCTCGGCTCCGATGCCGCCAGACGCGCCGGTAACTAGTGCAAGTGGACGGGAAGATGTGTTCATGGTCGTGCCTTTCGAGGCGAGAGAGGTCTTACGGGTGCGAGCAGCGCTTCCTGGAGCGCATGGAGCGCTATGAGTAGTTCGCCGCGAAACTCGATGCGTAAAGCCGAGAGGTTCGCTGAGTCGATGGCCTTGAGCGCCATCGGTGCCGGTTGGGCGACCGTGTGGAGACCGGTCACTACTGCGTACGCATGGAGAAGAAATCGTGAGCCGCTGCCCGGGGTTGTCCCAAGTTGCTCATCGATGGCGGTACCGGTGCGCGTCAACCCATCGTGCACATGGGTTTTCCAGGCGATCGCAGCTTCGAGAGACACGTTGGTTTCAAACACCGTTGAGGTCAGCGACAACAGTGGTGCAAGTCGAGGCAGTGAGCACACCACTGAGGCGACCGCATTGGCGGGACTGTCTCCCTGTTCTAAGGAAGTAGCCACCCCATCAAAGAACTTCTGAAGTTCGGCCCCGGTGAGCAGCAGGAGCAATTCCTCTTTGGTGCTGGCATATCCGTACAGGGTGGTGCGCGACAGGTGTGCCCGCTCAGCTACCTGACTCAGCGTCACCGCAGGGCCACTCTCATCGAAGAGTTCGCTCGTGGCGGTCAATATCGCGATCAGACGGGTGGCTTTTGCTTCGTCGGAGCGGGCTCGTTGCACACCACTATTAACCGACATTGCGTCGGTTAAGTCAAGGCCATGTGACAAGCGACTGCACGGTTTTCCATGCATCGAGATGATGAACATCGCTGTCCGTGGGGCCGATAACAACAACAGGCTGTCCGCAAGAACGGACAGCCTGTCGTCGAAACATTGATGAAAAGGACGAAACCAGTTGAAGAATCCGTCCCGACACCGCTACCAGCCGGATGATCCGCGCATTGGATATTCCTTTTGTCGTGGGGGCAGAGACAATGAGTCGCGTCTGTTTCTAGAAATCCCAGACACGACCCACCATGAATTGTTGATCAGTCATGAAGTTTGCGCTATCTGTTTCTCATCAGTGAAGGCGACTTTCTCATCAGGATTGAGCACATGAAACTGGGTCAAACGCGGTCGCTCTTCGTCACGATCCCGCTGGTGGCGTGGCTGGTGCTGATCCCGTCGATGGGATATTTGATTTTCGGCCCTTCTCCTTCGTCGCAGCCGACTGCAACTGCGTGGGCGATTTTGCTCATTACCGTTTCCTATGTTGTGGTTGAGCGGTTGGCGTTGCGGTTGAGTGTTGGCGAATACAACATGAATTACGTGGCCACCGAGCTACCGTTACTGCTGGGTGCATCGTTGCTCGGGCCGTTGGCCCATATTGGGGTGAGGTTTGTGGCGGTTGGTTTGGCCACCGCGTGGCGGGTGCGCAACAATCCGGCGGTGCCGTCAACCAAGGCCGGTTTCGGCAATGGTTCGATGGGGGCTGCACAGGTGGCAGCGTTTAGCGTGGTGATCACCGCGGCCGGGTGGAACAACGAGTTCAACGAAACTGGATGTCTGGTGCTCTTGGCCGCATGGGTGGCGTGCATCGCCGTGGACTTACTAGTGCCAATTGCTGGACGCGTTCTTGCCGGGCTCGAGGTCACACTGGATAACACCAGCCGGGCCGTCACCGATCTGCTGAATTTGTCGGTACCGACGATGGTCATTGGTCTTGCGTTTGCGGTGATTGGCGTTGGTTGGCAAACACTGCTGATTGCAGTCCCGCTGATCGCCGTAGGTCGGCATGGGAAACCGGTGTTTGCGTTGCTGGTTGAAGCAAACACCTATCGGGCCTTGCACCGGTTTTTTCGGTTGTTGCAAAGCTCAACGTCAGACGACCTGGCGGCTGCATTGAAACTCGCAGCTGAAGCAACCAAAACCCGCAACGCGTTGTTGGTCATTGTTGAACGCATTGGGATTGATCAAAAGTTGGACAGCGCGCTGACGATCAACATCACGCACCGGACCGCCGGACCAATTGACGAACTACCTCAGCTGTGGCGTGAGGTGCTGCGATCTGGCCGCGTAACCGAGTGCCCTGGTGACCCATCGATCATTTTTCCGTTGATCGTGAAAGGGCAGACGGTTGGCTTGTTGGTATGTAGTGAGCCGCTCGATGCGGTAGCGGGTTTTACCGATGAAACTCGGGAAATTGCCGAGAGTTTGGCAGCCAATCTGTCACCGTGGTTGGAACAAGACCGCCTCGTGGCGGAAATGCGTCGAGACATGCAAACACGCACCCATCAGGCGCTGCATGACCCGCTGACCGGGTTGTTAAATCGGCTCGGGTTTTCCGAAGCGTGGGACACCCACGGCCAAGACCACGCTGCTGCAGTGTTCATTGTTGATTTGGACAGTTTCAAAGAAACGAACAGTTTCTTGGGTCATGACGGGGGAGACAAGGTGTTGTGTGAAGCAGCGCGACGCATGCAGTCCATCTTGCCGAAACGGTCACACATTGCCCGTATTGGGGGTGACGAGTTTGCTGTGTTCATCCCGAACGCTCGCAAAGGTGAGAACGATCTGGCTGACGCCGGGCAACTCGGTGCCGAACTGCGCCGGGCGTTGGAGTTGCCATTCACCGTCGAAGAAGCCACGGTGTCAGTGGCTGGAACTATCGGAATCGCAGTGTCACCTCATCACGGCGACACACTGCCGGTGTTGATGCGTCACGCCGACGAAGCAATGTTCTGTGCGAAGGATGAATCTGGTGTGGCGGTGTTTGCTGACGCAGCGTACGGGCATGACACTCATGGTCTTGACATTGACGGGTGGCGACTGAAAGCAGCGATTGACAACCATGACATTGAATGCTGGTTCCAACCAATTGTTGATATGCACACCTACAAGGTGGTCGGATTTGAAGCGTTGGCTCGTTGGAAAGACCAAGGCCGCGTCATTATGCCGCAACAGTTCATCGCGCTCGCCGAAAAGACCGGACACATTCATGCGTTGACTGCATCGATCATGTCCCAGGCATTCGCGAACATCGCCCGTTGGAACCAACACACCGGACGCACGCTCGATATTGGCATCAACATCTCACCACTCTCCATCTCGAATCCGGAACTTCGCGAATCGCTCCTTGCGACCCTGAAACGGACCGGACTCAATGCATCGTCGGTTTATCTCGAAGTGACGGAAGGTCGAATGTTCAAAGACCCGTTGCGTGCCACGGTGCATCTCAATCACCTTCGCCAAACCGGCGTTCGAGTATCGCTTGACGATTACGGCACCGGTGCAAGTACTCATGAGTGGCTATATCGCATGGCCCCCGATCAACTCAAAATCGACCGCTTGTTCATCAAAGACATGTGCACTAACGAACGGGCCCGCGGGATTGTCGAACTCGACGTCCAAACCGGTCTGAAGTTTCAGGCGTCCGTTGTTGCCGAAGGTATCGAAACCGCAGAGCACTGGGCCATCGCGCAACAACTCGGTGTGCAACTCGCACAGGGCTATCTGATCAGTCGTCCCAAACCTGCATCGGAGATTTTGGACTGGCTCATCAACGAAGAACCACGACTGGAAAACCTCATCAAACTCGCCAGTTCGCTCGATCACGTTAACTGAACGACAGTTCATAAACTTATTTACAGACCGAAAGATCGAATCAGTTCTTCATTCGACGTTCAAATAGAAGCTGCCAATCGTTTAGACACGGTTGTTACGGTCCGCATTCACTGATGCGTGGACCTAGCGAAGACGACTTCGCATGCTCATATCCCGACGGAAAGAAGCCCCCTGATGAGACCAACAAAGAGGCCGTATCGAAACATGTCGATCGGCGTTGCAGTCGCCGCGATGCTTGGACTGTTTCCCCAAATAGCAGGCGCCAACTCTGCCGCCCAAGGAATCCCGTTTTCGCAAAACTGGAGCAATGCAGGTTTGATTGCAGTGAACGACGATTGGGCCGGAGTGCCTGGTGTTGAAGGATTCTTGGGTCAAGACATCACGACCGGAGTTGGTATCGACCCCCAGACGTTGCTCACTGGTTCGTCAGTCGCAAGCGACCTTGACGTGATCGCCAACCAGACCAATACGAGCATCACCAATGGTGGAGTTGCAGAATTTGAACTTACTGACCCGGTGGTTGCACTCCAAGGATCTGGCACGGCAGACGCACCACATCTGTTGCTCACGCTAAACACCGGGGGCCGCACGGCTATCTCGATTCAATACGTGCTTCGTGATCTCGATGGATCCGCCGACAATGCGGTGCAGCCTGTAGCGCTGCAATACCGGGTGGGGACAACGGGCAACTTTGCGAACGTGCCCGTTGGATTTGTCGCTGACGCGACATCGGGTCCATCACTTGCGACCTTGACAACAACCGTGAACGCTTCGCTTCCTGCTGCCGTCGAAAATCAAGAAGTTTTCCAAGTTCGAATCATCACCACCAATGCCGCAGGTAGCGATGAGTGGGTTGGTGTCGACGACATTGCGGTCACGGCGGAAGGTGGATCAACAACCACCAGCACGGGCCCCACTACCAGCACTGGTCCGACCACCACCAGCGGTCCCACCACCACCAGCGCTGGAACAACCACTTCAACGACACCGACGACGGTGCCACCTGGTGGGTGCGACGGTGCGTTCACTCCGACCTCCGCCATCCAAGGCACGGGCGCAGCAACGACCATCACCGCTCCCGTCACCACTAAAGGTGTGGTGATCGGTGACTACGAATTGCCAGCTGGCGCTGCTGCGGCAAGTTCGATGCGTGGCTTCTACATTCAAGACGCAACTGGCGACGCTAACCCCGCCACTTCGGATGGGTTGTTTGTGTTTAACGCAAACCTTGACTCGGTGTCGTTGGGTGATGTTGTCGTCGTGACCGGCACTCCGGCTGAGTTCCAAAACCAAACACAACTGGGCAACGTCACCTCGCTCGTAAAGTGCGGAACGTCCTCGGTGCCGCCAACCGACCTTGCTTTCCCCGTAGCAAGCGACACCGCGTTGGAATCCTACGAGGGCATGCTGGTACGCACACCTCAGACGCTGACCGTTACTGAGCACTTTCAGCTCGGTCGTTTTGGCCAAGTGACCGTGTCATCCGGTGGGCGACTCCGCCAACCGACCAACGTGACCACACCGGGAGCAGCAGCGAACGCGTTACAGGCCGCCAACAATCTGAATCGATTGATCATCGACGATGCCTCGCAGGGTCAAAATCCTGATCCGATCCTGTTTGGCCGCAGTGGCAATCCACTATCCGCCGCTAACACGTTGCGAGGGGGCGACACCGTCACTGGAGCAATTGGTGTGTTGACATATAACTTTGGTGGAAACGCTGTCAGCCCGAATGCGTTTCGTTTGCGGCCAGTCAATGCGCTTGGCGGCACGGCGCAGTTCACTGCGGTGAACCAACGCCCAGCCACTCCTAACATTCCAGGCTCGTTGCGTGCAGCAGGGCTCAACCTGCTGAACTTCTTCAACACGTTCGATGGTCTGCCCGACACGGTAGACAATTGCAAGAACGGCGTGGGCGGGCCAGCGGCGGATTGCCGAGGCGCCGATACTCCCGCCGAGTTCGCCAGGCAGTGGCCCAAAACGGTAGCGGCGATTAACACATTGCAGTCAGATGTTGTTGGTGTGATCGAGATTGAAAACGACGGATACGGCCCAGACAGCGCACTCGCATTCCTTGTCGAAAAGCTAAACGCAGCTACCGCACCTGGCACGTACGCATACATTGATGTCGACGCAAACACGAACGAAGTGAATGCTCTCGGAACCGATGCCATCAAAGTTGGCCTGCTCTACAAACCAGCCAAGGTGAAGCCTGTTGGCAAAACCGCAACCCTCAACACGGCTGCGTTTGTCAACGGTGGCGATGCAGCACCCCGCAACCGATCGTCGCTTCTGCAGGCGTTCGAAGAGGTCTCAACCGGGTCACGCTTTCTCGTGAACGTCAACCACTTGAAGAGCATGGGAGCGCATGTGATGCCGCCGATGCTGGCGATGGGCAAGGCAACTGTAACGGCGTTCGCACCAACGCTGCGGCTCAGCTCGGTCCATGGTTTGCCTCCAACCCAACCGGAGTCAGCGACCCCGACGTATTGATGCTGGGCGACTACAACGCGTATGCCAAAGAGGACCCAATCAACGCGATTCGCTCAGCAGGATTTACCAACCTGGTTGAAGATCGTCTTGGTGCTGATGCCTACTCCTACGTGTTTGATGGTCAATGGGGCTATCTCGACTTTGCATTTGCCTCAGCGTCGATGAACGCACAAGTGGCCGGGGTCGCTGAATTCCACATCAACGCCGACGAACCCAGCGTGCTCGATTACAACACCGACTTCAAGACGGCCAACTTGCAGACCACGCTGTATGCCCCTGATCAATTCCGAGTGTCCGATCATGACCCGGTTGTGGTGGGGTTCAATCTGCAGTCACCCAACCAACCACCAACGGTCAGCGCGGGAGGACCCTATTCGGTAGGCGAAGGGGCTGTTGTGACCTTGACGGCTGCCGGTGTCGATCCGGAGAACGGTACGCTCACATATGGATGGGATCTGAACAATGACGGAACCTTTGAAACCGCAGGTGCAAGCGTGTCGTTCTCGGCAGGCACTCTCGACGGACCGTCCGCCAAGGAAGTCAAGGTGCAAGTCACCGATCCGAATGGAGCAACTGCGGTTGCTGTCGGTGCCATCAACGTGACAAACGTGGCCCCGAAGGCCACACCTTCGTTGCCCACCACCGGTGTTGCCGGTGTCGCGGTGAATCTGTCGCTAGCCAGCCCGGTCGATCCATCAGCGGCTGACGTCGCTGCCGGGTTCACCTACGCGTTTGATTGTGGTGCCGGCTTTGGTCCGTTTGGTTCTGCAACTCAGCGGACGTGTCCAACTACAGCAGCGGGAACGCTCGCTGTGGGCGCCGCGGTTCGTGACAAAGACGGTGGTACTACCGAGTATCGATCAACTGTCACCGTCGCAGTGACCTTCGACAGTCTGTGCACGCTGAGCCGGTCGGTCGTTTCAGCAAAAGTGGCGGTGTACCTCATGTGTGAGACCCTGAAAGAAGCAGAACGAGCGAATCGTCGTGGCAATCAAACGGTGAAGCAGTGGCTCTTAGCTGCATATCGATTCCAGGTGCAGTTGCAGCGGGGACGCTCTGTCACCGCAGAAAATGCCGACCTGTTGAGTGCCCTTTCCCGCCAGCTGTAACTCACTCGCGATACTTGTAGGCAAAGTCGCACGGAGAGCGACATTGCCTACTAATTCGATGACGAATTGAGCAACAGTCTCAACGATCCAACGACTGCCTGGAATGCAGTTTGACTCTTCAGATCGGCATCGAGTGCCTCCACGATTCTCCAGCCGTGGGCAACCAACAAAAGTCGGCGTTGCGCGTCGCGTTCTTGTTTTGCCCGTGAGCCGTGAGTAAAAAATGGACTCACTTCAAGCGCCACTTTGTGTTGCACCCAGCCGAAGTCGACTTCAATCGTGTCGCCGAGAATCGTCACGCCGAAGTTGCGTTTCCAACCCTTCAGCCCAGCTGTCTGCAACCATCGTGCCACTTTGCGTTCAAGCGCACTCCGATA
>JANMEI010000388.1:0-3491 GCA_031376865.1 Acidimicrobiia bacterium
TTTATGTGTGGCTGGACGCGCCTATTGGCTACCTGGCGTCACTGAAAAACCATTTCGATACTGGCGGTGCCGCCTCGCACTGGCATCAGCCGTCGCGCACCACACAAAGCTACGCCGAGTTCGTCAACGACGACAGTGTTGAACAGGTGCACTTCATCGGCAAAGACATCGTCTACTTTCATACGTTGTTCTGGCCGGCCACCCTGCAATTCAGTGGCCGCAAAACCCCGAACCAGGTCAACGTGCACGGGTTTCTCACCGTGACTGGCGAAAAGATGTCAAAGAGCCGGGGAACCGGCATCGACCCGTTGGAATACCTCGCGCTGGGCATGAACCCCGACTGGTTCCGCTACTACATTGCCGCAAAATTGAACGCCAACGTGGAAGATGTTGACTTCACCCCCGAGGACTTCATGGCCCGGGTCAACTCGGACCTGGTAGGAAAGTACGTCAACATAGCAAGCCGTGCAGCTGGCTTCCTTACCAAACGATTTGAGTCAACCGTTTCAGCAGGAACGCTGTCCACCTACGAATACCGCGCCCCTGCCGATGACCTCATCGGTCGAGTCAGTGCGGTTGGTGCCGAAATTGCTGCGCTCTACGACACGCGGGAGTACTCCAAAGCAATCCGTCAGATCATGGCTTTGGTTGACGAGGCCAATGCGCTCATCACCAACATGAAACCCTGGGATCACGCCAAAGACCCGGACAAGGCAGCTGAAGTTCATGAAGCATGCAGCATCTGTATCGAACTGTTTGCCAAGTTCACGGTGTTACTCAAGCCAGTGATGCCGCAGTTGGCGGCTGATGCTGAAGTGTTCCTGGGTAGCGGTGAGTTGGCGTGGGCAGATGTATCGCGATCCTTTGCCGGCGCTCGCATCGGCCAGTACAGCCACCTCATGAAACGAGTCGAAGCGGCACAGTTAGAGAAGCTCTTCGAGGTTCCTGCGCAATCCGACGATGCAGGGTCGGTGCCCGTGTCACTGCCCGGTGGCGAAGCAATTGCCGACACGATCACCATCGACGACTTTGCCAAGGTCGATCTGCGCGTGGCGTTGATTGTGAACTGCGAGCACGTCGAGGGATCGACCAAGCTGTTACGCCTCACGCTTGATGTTGGCGAAGGCCGACATCGAAACGTATTCTCCGGAATCAAAGATGCCTACGACCCGGCAGAGTTGATAGGCAAACATACGGTCATGATTGCCAACCTGGCACCGCGCAAAATGAAGTTCGGTATCAGTGAAGGCATGGTGTTGGCAGCAAGCCATGCTGACGAGAAAGCCACGCCCGGCGTGTTCCTGCTTGACCCACACTCGGGCGCCCAACCCGGCATGCGAATTCGCTAGCACGAGCCAACGATTTCGCTCACACCAGCTCGGTTCTGGTGGCTGCACGGCCAAAACAGGTCCTGGCGTGAGCGAAATCAACCATTGGTGTGACGGTTTGGTCTCCGCAGGCATCGGAAGGGGGCTACGGTGCCGGGTATGACCGAGCCTGCAGCACCTCAAGAAACCCCTACCGCCACCCCGGCAACCATCACATTGCGCCCAAACGGTCCCATGCTGATCCAAGGCGACGTCACCATCATTGGTTCAGACGGCGAAGAGCTTGACCGTGGCGGCCGTGCTGCGTTTTGCCGATGTGGTGCCAGCAAGAACAAGCCGTTCTGCGACATGTCCCACAAGTCCTCCGGGTTTGAAGGCTAAGCAGCTTCTCCAGGCCAGCTTCTCCCAGGCGATTCACCCATGACCTTGCAACTAGAGGGTTGTAGTTTGCGTGCCTACTACGAGTGGAACATGGCGAACTTCAACTCCAAGATGCTTCTACCGAACAAAAACTGGTGATTGGTTACCACTCGTTGGTCAGTGAGGTTCATTCTGGTGGCTTCCAGCGGTACTTCAGTTACAGCCACGAGATTGTTCCCTGGACACAGCAGGCTATGAAGGAATTCGGTTGCACCCTCCTTGATGGGGTCCTTGACCGGGCTCTGGCTATTATCCGCACACCACTGCCTGGATGGTACGACCATGAAGGTTGGAACCAACGAGTTGATGAAGTTCAATTCCAGCAGTTGGATCAGGCGATCTGGGACCTCGGATCTACCTACGACGAGCAGGTCGATCAGTTTGTTTGGGATCGCCGTGAATCCATATTGAAAGTTTCCCGAGTAGCTCCGCTTCGTCGACTTGCTCGTTGGTTAGCTTCACCAACTGAATAGGTGTTTTGCGGGTCCCAATTTATCGGCCGGCGCAGGCTGGCTGGGATCCCAGCCAGGCTTTGGCTTGGTTCAACACGGGATCCTCTGCGGTGCCGAAGGTACCCCAGTCAATGGCGATGACCTCATCGGGTTTCAACGGACCGTCGTATACATTGCCGGCCCGATCCAAGTCATAACTATGGGTCACCATGATGAACGATCCATCGGGCAACGTGATGCCAACGTTGGCGCTGGTCACCCCAACCGTAGGGGTGCCAAATGAACGAGACGATGGTCGACCAATAAAGGCAATGGTGGCGATCTCACCAGCCGACCCCGTCTGATTCGACGTCAGCACGGCGACCGGCACATTGGGATCACGCAAGCGAGTTGCCGCAGTGGAGTTGTCCCACATCACCCGATTGTCGGCGAGAAATTTGCCGCCGCTATAGCGAAGGTTCTCTCGCTTCTCATCGCCGTAGATAAAGCCACCGACCACCTGCTCGGGCATGAATGGCTCTAACGGGCTCATCATCGAAAACGGAAATCCACCCGAGTTGCGGCGAAGATCTACGACCCATCCGCATGGGCTGATCTGCTGCTCAACGGCTGCCACCCCTGCAGTGCCGGCGCTCACAAACCTGGTTTCATCTTCTGTCTTGCCGGTCGCGCCGGGCAGATCGATGTACCCGAGACGCGTATCAAGGGCACGCACTGTTGGCACCTCGGCATTCTTGAACTCGGCACGTTGAATCGAAAACGACAACTGTCCGGCGTCGCGGCGATTGACCACGACCACCGCAGTTTCCGCCGCACGATCAGCCGCAGTGGTGGACGCCCACGCTTTTCCGTTGAAACTGACGATCCGGTCCAAGGTACGGATCCCAGCCAACTCGGCAGGCGAACCAGGCACCACCCAAATCACGTCGGGCGGATAAATCTTCAGCCCGTAGCCGGTGGCGCTGCCTTGCAACAACGACCGCGCCTGGGTCGGATCCAAAAACGCCGAATGCCGATCGGCCAAGTCCTTCACGACTTGACGAAGCACGGGATACAACTCTTCAATCGATTTCGCGTTGGCTCCGGCAGCACGAGCCTTGTCCGTAATGGCACGCACATCGACCTTGCTCCGCCGAACCCAATAGCGCTCAACAAACGTCAACGCGTCGGCCAGATACTTCGCCGGGAGGGGCGGCACCGCAGTGGCAACGGGGGTGGCCACCGTGGTCGGGACAATCGGGACGTTACTGGAACCGATGGGACCGACAACCGACGGGATGGTGACCGGGGT
>JANMEI010000413.1:0-5139 GCA_031376865.1 Acidimicrobiia bacterium
GCACATGGAATCCTGGACCGATCACCGTGAATGCGCGGATGTCGGGAACAACGGCCAGGTTCATTGCCCCTTCGCTGTTGCAAGGTTCTGGTGAGTATGTGCTTGAGGCTGTCGAGTCGATGCGCAAGCGACCGATGGGCGATTTGATTGCAGCATTGGAGCAAGTAGGCGCGCGGGTAGAAGCGCGGGCGGGCGGTTTGCTGCCGTTGCGGGTTCAAGGCGGTAGGACATCGGGGCACCCGGTGTTGCGAGTGGCGGGGGATGTTTCGTCGCAGTTCTTGTCGGGGCTATTGCTGAACGCACCGAGTTGGATAGAAGGCGGCACAATCGAGGCGGCGGGCGAGTTGGTGTCGAGACCGTATGTAGACATGACGATATCGGTTATGCGGCAGTTCGGGGCGACCGTCGACGAACCAACGGCCGGGTCGTTCCTGGTCGCACCGGGTGGGTACAGTGCGAGAACCTTTCGAATCGAGCCCGATGCGAGTGCAGCGAGCTATGCGTTTGGCACTGCAGTTATTTCCGGCGGGACCGTGACGGTGACTGGGCTGGGGTCGAACTCGACGCAGGGTGATGTGCGATTTGCCCATATTCTCGGACAGATGGGGGCAGAAATTCAGATGGGTAAGGACCACACCACCGTCACTGCCGGTGCCAGCCTCCGTGGCATCACCGTTGATATGGCCGACTGTTCTGACACCGCGCAGACGTTGGCCGTGGTCGCGGCGTTTGCTGATGGTCCCACGACAGTGAACGGCATTGGGTTTATCCGAAACAAAGAAACCAATCGAGTTGCTGCTGTTGTTGCCGAGTTAAACCGTTGCGGCATCCGAGCCGACGAACACAGCGATGGCTTCACCATCTACCCCGGGGCGGTGCAGCCTGCGGTGATCCAGACCTATCGTGATCACCGTATGGCGATGGCGTTTTCCTTGTTAGGACTTCGGGCCGAAGGGATACAGATTGCTGATCCGGGTTGCGTGGCGAAAACGTTCCCCGATTTCTTTGAGGTGTTGGAGTCGATGCGTCCGGTGCAGCAATCATGAGTGCCCCGGTGGTGATCGCGCTCGATGGTCCAGCTGGCTCCGGGAAGAGCACCGTGGCCAAACAAGTTGCTGCGCGTCTTGGTGTTGAGCATTTGGATACCGGTGCCATGTATCGCTCCGTTGCTTGGGCATGCCTGCAACGCGGCGTGTCGTTGACTGATGTTCCAGCCATGGCGAAAGTCGCTAGCGCAATCCATCTGCATGTTGGGGTAGATAGTCGAAACCGCCAAGTCGTGACGGTTGATGGTGTCGACGTCACGACGGCCATACGCGCACCTGAGATCGATGTGGCAGTTGGTGCCGTTGCGTCATCGGCCGAAGTTCGCGCTGCGATGGTTTCCCAACAACGTCAGTGGGCATATCAACGTGGCGCCGGTGTGATGGAGGGCCGAGACATCGCATCGGCGGTGTTTCCCGACGCGCCGGTGAAGGTGTATCTCACGGCGTCTGCCGAGGAACGAGCACGTCGCCGGGCCGCGCAATCTGGTCATGATCAGCAAGCGGTATTGGCCGACATAGTTAGGCGAGACACGCTCGACTCCACCCGTGCTGCTGATCCGTTACAAATAGCTGCGGGTGCCACCGTGCTCGACACCACCGGACTGACGATCGACGCAGTCGTAGATCAGATCGTGTCGCTGGTTCCAGCTCTTCCCCGTGTAGGCGTCGCACACGTCGCAGGAGTCGCGGCAATCGCCCACGCCGATGCCGATACGGTTGCACAGGCGCCGCCTGCGTTGAGCATTGCCGAGCGGGTGGTGTACGGAACGGTTTGGCACTTGGTGCGTTGGTTCACCCGGTTCTGGGTGCACACGACGTATCTGGGTTTCGAAAACGTCCCCAAGACCGGTGCGTACATCGTGTCGGGAAATCATCGTTCGATCGTCGACTTTATGATTGTTGGCATGGTCTCGCGACGACGTTTGCGTTACCTCGGCAAAGACAGTGTTTGGGAAGCGAAGTGGTTTGTGCCGATCGCCAACACGTTGGGAGGCATTCCGGTTGCTCGCGGAACGGCCGACCGAGAATCCATGAGCAGATGCATCGAAGCATTACGTGGTGGCGAACCGCTAGTGCTGTTCCCAGAAGGAACACGCAAAGAAGGGCCCGTGATCGAGGAGCTATTCGATGGCGTGTCGTACATCGCGATCAAAGCTGGAGTCCCAATTTTGCCGTTGGGCATCGGTGGGTCAGCAAAGGTGATGCCGAAGGGGAAGTGGATTCCGCGACGACGCAAAGTCACGGTGTTGATCGGCGAGCCGATCTATCCACCCGACCCGCAACGAAGTGTGCGTAAAACCGCTCCCGAAATGACCGCGATCCTGCACACGCGGCTACAAGAGTTGTTCGACGAAGCGTCGCGCCTCGTCGACTGATTGCTTGGTTGCTTGGTTGCTCTGTGTAGTTACTTTGTTGACGTCATGAATTTGGCTTGGGCAAACACCTGACGAACGAGCGGTTCGAAATGTTCCAACGGATACGTTTCGCCGTTCGGGTCGAACGCCTTTTGGTCCCACTCGTCAGCGAAGGTCGCGGCGAGCTCGTAAGCAGGATGGCCGGCATACTTATTGCGAGCTTCGGGGTCCATCCCGAAGTGATGGTAGTAGTGCTTCCCTTGAAAGTCCTGGTGAGCGGAAACCATAAACAGGGTATCTTCGCTGACATAGGGAGCCAAGATCGAGGCCGCGATTGCAGGGTGATTGGGCACGCTAATTGCCTTGCCAATGTCGTGACACAACGACGCCACGATCACTTCGTCGCTGGCACCAGATTTTTCTGCCAGTGTCGCGGTTTGCAAGCAGTGCACCAGTTGGTTGGTGACGAATCCATCTTCGATCGATTCAAGGGATCGAAGCAGCGACAGAACCGTGTCTGCGACGCGAGGCTGGTTCTTGGCTGTTTCGGCCCCGATGTTGAGCCATTCGTCGCGGGTTGAGGTGTCCATCGAGGTGAAAGTTGCCCGCACTGGAGCAGTGGTTGTGGTCCCGCTGTCTGTGTTCATCATCGCAGCTTCGCGCATCGCGGCTGTTCTCAACCAACTTGGTGAGTAGTTCTTGAAAAAGTTCACTAAAGGATGAGTACGATACGACTACGCATCACGGGTTTTCCTCCCGCGTCCGAATAGGGGTTGTAAGCATGAGTGGTTTAAAAGATCTTCTCGGTGGCGCTCTTGGTGGCGGGGCAATGTCAAAGATCGCGGCCCAACTTGGCACCGACGAGAGCGGCGCACAAAGCGCCGTTGCTGCAGCGCTGCCTCAGTTGCTTGGCCGCTTGCACTCCAATGCTTCCCAGGAAGATGGTGCGGCATCTCTCCACAATGCGCTCGCTAAACATGATGGCAGTGTCCTTGACGATGTCGACGGCTATCTTGAACGCGGTGATCACGACGGGTCGCAAGACCGGATGGTCTCCAAGGTCTTTGGCGGCGATCGTGATCAGGAAATCAATTCGTTGGCTGGCAAGACCGGTCTCGATGCGGGCAAAGCCGCTGGTCTTATCGGCATGCTTGGCCCAATTGTGATGGCAGCGATGTCACGAGGTGGTGGCGGTGAAGGTGGTGCGGGCGGCGCTGGCGGATTGGCCGGGATGCTTGGTGGGTTGATGGGCGGCGGCGCTGGTGGCGCCGGGGGTGGCCTGGGAAGTCTGCTCGGTGGATTGATGGGTGGTGGTGCAGGTGGCGGAGGCGCCGACATGCTCGGGAGTCTGCTCGGTGGTGGAGCGGGCGGCGGGACGGACGCAGATGGTGACGGCCAAGCTGACGGCGGCGGTCTTGGTGGTGGGCTGGGCGGAATGCTTGGCAAGATGCTGGGCGGAAACTGAATTCAGTCGCTCACGTGGCTGACTTCGGTCAGCTTCGTGTTGGTGTTGATCCGTCGTGATACTTATGGATGCTCGTACCCTTCTCGGCTTGGAAAAGTCCGGTCAGTCGCTGCATTGGACCATGGAGGTCCAACCAGCTTTGTGTAACTTCAGCGGTGTCTTGTTCGGAGGTGCGGCGCTGGGCGCCGGCATCGAAGTGCTTGAAGCTGCTACGCAACGACCGGTGATCTGGGCCACGGCGCAGTACCTTCAGTTTGCGCCGATGGGCAGCCGGCTCGATCTCGAGGTGGTGATTCCGGTAAACGGCAAGTCCACCACTCAGGCTCGGGTGATTGGTCGGGTTGGCGACATGGAAGTGTTCACTGTCTCCGGCGCATTCGGGCAGCGTGACGTGGAAGGCGCTGGACGGTTTGCCGATCGCCCGTTGGTGCGTCGTCCCGCAGATTCCCCGGAACGAACGTTTCGTCAGTCCATCGAGAACTCGATCAATGAGCATCTCGAGATGCGCATTGCGAAGGGTCGAGGTTGGGACGAGCTCGACGGAACGCCATCTCCTGACGGTCGATGTGCGTTGTGGGCGCGCATGCCTGGAATCGATTCGATGTCTGCTTCGGCGCTGGCGATTCTCGGCGACTGGGTTCCGTTTGGGGTGGGCCAAGCGCTTGGTATGCGCGCTGGCGGAAATTCCTTGGACAATACGTTGCGCTTTGTTCGATCTGTTCCGACCGACTGGGTCCTGCTCGACATTCGGGTTCATTCGGTCTACAACGGTTATGCCCACGGTCTGGTTCATCAATGGGCCGAAGACGGCACCTTGTTGGCCACGGCGTCGCAAACCGTAATGGTTCGCCATTGGGACGAAAAAACCGGCCACACCCGCTGAGCGGTGTGGTGTGGTGTGGTGTGCTGTGCGTAAACCCGGGTAATCAGTATGTGTACGTCAGGTGTTTGATGCCGTTGATGAACGACGAGGTCAGCCGATCAGGATCGCCCGTTGCGGTGATATGTGGCATTCGCTGCAAGATCTCCCGAAACATCACGCCGATTTCTCGTCGGGCAAGGTGTGCGCCGAGGCAGAAGTGAGGGCCTGGTCCACCGAACCCGAGGTGCGGGTTGGGTGAGCGGGTGATGTCAAATGCGTACGGGTTGGTAAACACGGTTTCGTCTCGGTTGGATGCCCAATAGAACAGCAACAACTTCGAATTAGCGGGTATCTCGTTGCCGCCGAGAATGACTGGCTGCGTCGTGGTTCGCCGCATCCACACCACAGGAG
>JANMEI010000438.1:0-1443 GCA_031376865.1 Acidimicrobiia bacterium
CTCTTCCCGATAACTCCCATGAACAAGCAGGTGGCAGCAACGAAGCACAGCCACTGACGGATCTCACCGTTGAGGGCCATCTCGTTGATCTTGGCAATGTCAAAGGTTTGCCCAGCAGCAAAGAACAGGATGATCATGCCGATGAGCAGGCCGATGTCACCGGTACGGGTGGTGAAGAACGCCTTAAGGGCTGCGCTGGAGTTGTTGTGATCTTCCCACCAGTGACCGATGAGCAGGAACGAGCACAGGCCCATTACTTCCCAGCCGAACAAGATGCCGAGCGTGGTGGACGATTGGACCATCCACAGCATGGCGCCGGTGAACAGCGAGAGAGCAGCGAAGTAGTGCGTGATGCGACTGTCGTCGCGGAGATACTCACGGCTAAAGATATGTACACACAATGATATGAACGCCACGACAAACAACATCGCAACGGCAAAACCGTCAATGTGTGTGCCGATACGAATATCGATTTGACCGTTTTTGTACCATGACGTGGATCGTTCGACCGGTGGCCGCAACGCTTCTTCTTCTTTGGCTTCGCCTTCTTTTGCTTCGCCTTCACTCAGCGAGAAACCCTTGGATCCACCCGCCCCGAGTGCTTCTGGTTCGACTTCAGCTGGTGCTTCGGTACTTTGCGTTTCGCCTTCAGTTTTGCCTTCAACCTTGCCTTCAACCTTGCCTTCAGATTTGCCTTCACCGCTGTGCTCTGCACTGTGGGCAACCTTGTCGCGACCCTGCCACTGGACCACGGCACCGGTGGCGAACACAAACTGCACGGCGATGACCGCGATCCCAAGATATGCAGCACCACTTTTGGCGTTGAGTTTCTTGGCAAAGAACAGAATCGCCCAAAAACCGACGAAGGACAACACCGGCAGGATCCAACTGTTGGCCAACAGGGCACCATCAGAAACGGTAGCTGCAGCTTTGGCGGCTTCGCCCTCAGTAAGTACTGACTGACTCAGTAGTGCGAGTACGCTCATCCCTTCATCTCCGACAGTTCGCCCAGGTCGACGCTTCGTCGGTTGCGATAGATCAGCAACACGATCGCCAGGCCAACACCGACTTCAGCGGCCGCAATGGCGATCGCGAACAACGCAAACACGTGGCCAATGACGTTGTTGTTGTACATCGAGAACGCAACCAAGTTGAGATTGACTGCGTTGATCATCAGCTCGATCGACATCAGCACCAGCACCGCGTTCTTGCGGACAATGACGCCATAGACACCGATACAAAACAGCAGGGCCGACAGAAAGAGGAATTGATTGAGAACCATATTGAAGACCTATGAGCCCTATTCCCGTCGAGCCACGACGACGGCGCCCACCAGAGCGGCTAGCAGCAAGACGGACGACACTTCGAACGCAACCAGATAATCGGAGAAGATCGCATCAGAGACCAAGTCGGTGTTGCTCGGCAGCGTCTCTTCTTTTCCGT
>JANMEI010000460.1:0-1885 GCA_031376865.1 Acidimicrobiia bacterium
ATCCTGGACCTGAGCGATCCTCAGTAGATGTCGTTTTCAAGCGATTCATCTCTCATCCAACAATGCAAAAGCGGCCCATCTCGGGTCGCTTTTTCATTTTCTCCCGCCAAGTAAAGGCAGACTGGAGCCCATGAGTGCACCAAACCTGGCTGACCCGTCCCTGTTCATCACACACGGGTACATCAACGGTTCCTGGGTTGGCGCCGATGACGGTCGCACCTACCCGGTCGACAATCCCGCCACGGGCGAAATCGTTGCTCACGCGCCGCGGATGGGTGCCGCTGAAACCGACCGAGCGATCGCTGCTGCGGCTGCTGCGTTTGTCACCTGGAGCAAAACCCCAGCCAAAACTCGCGGGCAGATCCTTCGTCGCTGGGCAGATCTCCTCATGGCAAACGTCGATGACCTGGCGTTGATTATGACCACCGAGCAGGGCAAGCCGCTCGCTGAAGCAAAGGGCGAAGTGGCCTATGCCGCCAGCTTCTTAGAGTGGTTTGCCGAAGAGGCTCGGCGAGTAGACGGAGCGGTCATCAGTGCACCTACCAACGACCGGCGCCTTATCGTGTTGAAGCAACCGATTGGTGTCACCGCTGCCATCACCCCGTGGAACTTTCCCGCCGCAATGCTCACCCGCAAACTCGGACCAGCCCTCGCCGTTGGCTGCACGATCGTGTGTAAACCAGCCGAACAAACACCCCTGACAGCGATGGCTTTGGTCGAGTTGGGTGTGCGCGCGGGCATTCCGGCAGGGGTAGTCAACCTGGTTGTTGGCGATGCAGCCGACGCACCACTGATTGGTGGAGCCATCACGTCGTCTCCCATTGTGCGAAAACTCTCGTTCACCGGATCAACCGAAGTGGGAAAGCTGCTCACCCGTCAGTGCGCCGACACCATGAAGAAGGTGTCTATGGAGCTAGGTGGCAACGCTCCGTTCATCGTGTTCGACGATGCCGATCTTGAGGTTGCTGTGGCGGCAGCCATGGTTGGCAAGTACCGCAACGCAGGGCAGGCATGCACTGCGGTCAACCGGATGTATGTGCAACGTGGAATCGCTGCGGCCTTCGGTGCACGTTTGGCCGAAGAAGTCGCCAAGCTTCAGGTTGGGGTTGGCACAACTGACGGAGTGAACGTTGGCCCATTGATAGATGACCAGGCCATTGAGAAAGTACGTGCGCATGTAACCAACGCGGTTGCGTTGGGGGCAACCGTGTTAGTCGGTGGTGAAAATCATCAGGCTGGCGGGCGGTTTTACCAGCCAACGCTGTTGAGCAACGTTCATGCAGATTCGGAGATGTTTCACGAAGAAACATTTGGACCGGTCGCTGGCATCATGGTTTTTGATACCGAAGACGAAGCAATCGCAGCTGCCAACGCATCGCCGTATGGTTTAACCGCTTACTTTTTCACCAAAGACAATGCCCGGGTGTGGAGAGTTGGCGAAGCACTCGAATCAGGCATGGTCGCCGTCAACACCGGATTGTTGTCAACAGCCGAAGCACCATTCGGCGGCGTGAAGGAATCGGGCCTCGGCCGTGAAGGCAGCCGTTGGGGCATCGACGATTGGACCGAACTGAAATACCTGGCCATCGCCGGCCTCTAGGACCAGGCGGCTTTAAGGTTGGAGCATGACTGACACTGCGCGCGAAACGTTTGCAAAAGCCTTCGAGCCACTCACGCTTCCCGAAATACAGGCAGCCCATACGTTGATCGCCGATCACGTGTTCGTCACCCCGTCGATTACTTGGCCGGGAGAAGAACTGCCGAAGCAGTTAGGCATCGGCACCAAGGTCAGCGCCAAGCTGGAGTTGCTACAGCGAACGGGAAGTTTCAAGGCTCGTGGTGCGCTGGTCAACATGCTCAAGCTCACCGCCGATCAACGGACTAG
>JANMEI010000464.1:0-7391 GCA_031376865.1 Acidimicrobiia bacterium
GGTGGAACCGTCGACACAGATACCGGCTTGGTAGTCGGTGAGGTAGAGGACTGGGCCAACGCCGGTTGCCCAGCAAGCCCAACACACAGCACCCCTGCGCAAGCTATTGATGAATACACGAGCTTCGATAGATCACACCGCATAGCGACCATCGGAACACACACACACACATCGACAACAGGTTTGCCAAAACCCTCATCAATCAGCAGGAAAATTACCTGAACGCTCGTCGGGAGTTAATCGGGGTAGCCGTTGGGGTTTTGGCTTTGCCAGTTCCAACTATCGGTGCACATGGAATCAACCGAATACTCGGCGGACCACTGAAGCTCTTCGCGGGCTCGCGTGGGGTCACCAAACGAAACTGCTTGATCGCCTGGCCTTCGTGCCACGACAGCAAACGGAATGTCGACGCCTGATGCACGCTCGAACGAGTGGATCATCTCCATCACACTTGCGCCTTTGCCCGTGCCGAGGTTCCAGACCCGACAGATACCTTCACCGTTGAGCCGTTCTAGGTATTCCAATGCGCGCAGATGACCGCGAGCAAGATCAACGACGTGGATGTAGTCACGCACGCCGGTGCCGTCGGGTGTGTCGTAGTCATTTCCAAACACACGGAGTTCTTTCAATCGACCTACAGCAACCTGGCTGATGAAGGGCAACAGATTGTTAGGGATACCGTTGGGGTCTTCTCCGATGCGGCCGCTTGGGTGCGCACCGACGGGATTGAAGTACCGCAACAACCCGATCTGCCACCGACCATCGGAAGCTGAAACATCGCGGAGGATCTCTTCTAAGAACCACTTCGTTTTGCCGTACGGGTTGGTCGCACCCAACAAACCATCTTCATGAAACGGAGGCTGATTGCGATCAGGGTCGTACACGGTGGCGCTTGAAGAAAACACGAGGGTGTGGCAGTCAACCGATTCCATTGCTCGCAACAGCACCAGTGTGCCGGCGACATTGTTCCAGTAATAGCGCTGTGGCACCTCGCTACTTTCACCGACCGCCTTCAACCCAGCGAAATGGATCACCGCGTCGGGGCGAGTCTCAGCAAACACCTGCGTCAGCGATGTCTCATCACAGACATCAACGCGATGCACCACCGCTGATCGACCGGCACGTTCAGCCACTCGTCTTAACGACTCGGGTTTCGAGTTATCGAAGTTGTCGACAACCACCACGTCGTGGCCTTTGGACAACAACTCCAACACCGTATGGCTACCTATGTATCCGGCGCCGCCCGTAACGAGCACCTTCATGGATGCGCCCACATAATTGATGTTGGCACGATTAGAGCCCACTTACGACAGCGGCTTGCAACTCCTCAAGTTCGTGATCGTGGGCATGATGCGAGCCAACAGCAGGCGAACCTGACTTCGGACGAGCTATCGATTCCAACTGTCGACCTTGACGCGCCGCGATCGCTTGGAGCCGTCCTTCCACAAAGTTCCATGCACCAAAGTTGGCAGGTTCTTCTTGCAACCACGCCACCTTTGCGTTGGGGTAACGAGCAACGACCGCTTCGATCTGGGCTTCTGGCCACGGATACAACTGCTCAACTCGAACCAACGCCACCTGACCGGCAACGCCACTCTTCTGGCGAGCCTTGTCTGCATCCCACACCACCTTGCCGGTGGACAACACGACCTTCTTCACTGCCGATGCATCGGTAATGGTTGCATCGTCGATGACCTCCTGGAACGAACCAGTCACGAGTTGCGACACGTTTGATCGTGACTCTTTTGCTCGAAGTCCACTCTTGGGGGCCATCACCACTAAAGGCTTGCGGTTGGGCGAGTGCATTTGACGCCGCAGCAGATGGAACAGTTGTGCAGCTGACGTCACGTTGACAACGCGCATGTTTTCTTCGGCGCAGAGCTGAAGGAAACGTTCTAAGCGCGCTGACGAATGCTCGGGGCCCTGACCTTCATAGCCATGAGGTAGCAACATCGTGAGGCCGGACAGCTGTCCCCACTTCGTTTCACCCGACGCAATGAACTGATCGATGATGATTTGGGCCCCGTTGACGAAGTCACCAAACTGCGCTTCCCATACGACAAACGACTCTGAACTTTGGATGCTGTACCCGTAGTCAAACCCAAGCACCGCATACTCAGATAACGACGAATCGAACACATTGAATCGACCCTGGTCTGCGCTCAGATTGGCCAGCGGATACCACTCAGATCCCGTTTGCGTGTCGATAAACACCGCTTGTCGATGACTGAACGTGCCCCGTCGACAATCCTCACCCGAGATGCGCACCGTGAAGCCCTCGAGCGCCATTGAACCAAAGGCCATCGCTTCCGCCAAGGCCCAGTCAACTTCACCAGTTGATTCGTACGTGGCTTTTCGAGCTTCTAGCTGCTTGGCCAGTTTCGGATGAATATTGAAGCCATCGGGCCAACGATGCGTAGCGGCGGCAATGCCGTCCAACTGCGAGCGTTCAACGCCCGTCGCGATCGGATCGAAGGGCGAACCGAAGTCATCGAGGTTGGGTGCCAACATCGACCCGGTTGAGGTGAGGGTTCGTGTTTGATCGAGCGCCGTCTGCATAATGCTCTGGTAGCTGGAGAACGCCTCGTCGGCTTCTTGTTGGGTGATGTCTTTGCGGCCGACCAAGTTGGCTGCGTAGATTTCGCGAGTCGAGAGATGGTTATCGATCCGCTCGTACATCAACGGTTGCGTGTACCTCGGTTCGTCGCCTTCGTTGTGACCCATACGGCGGTAACACACCAAATCGATGACCACATCCTTTTGGAACGTGGCCCGAAAATCGGCGGCCAAACGGCCCACCCGGTAACACGCCTCTGGGTCATCGCCATTGACATGGAAAATAAGCGCTTGGACCATCTTGGCAACGTCGGTGCAATAGACCGATGAACGAGCAGCGTCCGGGTTGGTGGTGAAGCCAACTTGGTTGTTGACAATGAGGTGAACGGTGCCGCCGGTTTTGTACCCGGCAAGTTGGCTGAGGTTGAGCGTTTCTTGCACCACGCCTTGACCAATGAACGCACCGTCACCATGCATGATGACCGGCAACACCGAGATGTTGCCCGGCTGATTGAACTCGTCAAGTTGCGCACGAACCATGCCTTCAACAACGGGATAAACCGCTTCGAGGTGCGATGGGTTGGGGGCCAACGTGATGGACAACGACTTGCCACTGAGGCCGGTGTAGGTGCCTTGCGCACCGAGGTGGTACTTCACGTCGCCCGAGCCGTAGACGGTGCCCTCGATGACGTCTTCAAACTCCTTGAAGACCTGAGCGACCGGCTTGCCGACCACGTTGACCAACGTGTTCAATCGACCGCGGTGGGGCATGCCGATGACAGCGCCTTGCACACCAGCAATCGCAGAGGCATCGAGCACTGCATCAATAACCACCATGGCGGACTCGCCACCTTCAAGACCAAACCGCTTGGTGCCGGGGTAACGTTTCGCTAAGAACTTCTCGAATGCTTCAGCATTGTTCAGACGATCAAGCACCCGTCGTTGCTCGTCGACCTTCAACTTGGTGTCGACACCTTCGAGCCGGTCCTGCAGCCACTGCTTTTCGATCGGGCTCATGATGTGCATGTATTCGACGCCAACGGTTCGGCAGTACGCATCGCGCAACACGCTCAGCAACTCACCGACCGTGTGATGGTCAGATCCTGCAAGTTCACCGGTGTAGATGTCGCGGTCGAGGTCCCAGATGGACAGATCGTAAGTAATGGGATCAAGTTCGTCGGGCATCTCGCGCTGCATGATGTCCAACGGGTCGAGATCGGCAATGAGGTGCCCACGCGAGCGATATGCGTTAATCAGCTCTTGCGCAGCAGAGGCCTTTACTACCGCTGACCGAATTGCATCGGTCGGGTTGGAATCACGATGCCAACGCGCCGGCTCGTACGGCACCTCCATGGAATCGAAGATCTCGTCCCAGAACGCTTCGTCGTCGGTGAGCAGGTGCTGCACTTTGTCTAAGAACGCACCGGACTCGGCACCCTGGATGATGCGATGGTCATAGGTTGAGGTCAGTGTGACCGTTTTGGAGATGCCCAACTCGGCGAGCTTTGCTGGATCAGCGGCCATGAATGCGGCTGGATAATCAATGGTACCGAGACCAATTATCGCTGCCTGCCCCGGCATAAGGCGAGGCACGGAGTGTCTCGTTCCGATCCCGCCAGGGTTGGTGATGGACACGGTGACTCCGGCAAAGTCGTCAACCCCCAACTTATTGATGCGTGCCTTGCGAATCAGTTCTTCGTACGCGTCGTAGAACTGGCGGAACGTCATCTGGTTGGCACCCTTGATGCACGGGACCACCAAACTGCGCGACCCGTCAGATTTTTGAACATCGACCGCGATGCCAAGCCCGACCACTCCATTAGTGACCAGCATCGGGTTGCCTTCAGCATCGCGAGTGAACGTGTTGCGCATCGACGGAACAGCATCAAGGCCCTGGACGATTGCGTACGCGATGAGATGGGTGAAGCTGACCTTGCCACCTCGAGTGCGTTTGAGGTGATTGTTGATGATGTTGCGCTGAACTTCGAACAACTTCGCCGGAATGTCGCGAACGCTGGTAGCGGTCGGAACCGTCAGCGACGCCTCCATGTTCTGGACAATCTTGGACGCAACACCACGCAAAGCGCTGGTTTCGCCCCCCGCTGGCACGGCAGGTCGATTGACCGCGACCGCGGAGGTAACGGAGCCAGCGGCGGGGGTAACCGAGACGGCGGGGGTAACCGAGACGGCGGGGCTCGCCGGGGCCGTTGCCGCGGGACTTGCAAGAGGAGCTCCAATAGGTGGAGCCGCAGCGGCCGCCGGTGATTGTCCGTTCGAATATGACCCATTGGCGGCAGGTTGGATCGGTGTCACTACCGGACCCCCCGTTTGCCCCTGGAAATAAGCACGCCAGCTATCGGAAACCGAAGACGGGTTCTCGTTGTACATGTCTCTCATCTCATCGATGAGCCACGAGTTAGGCCCGAGCGTCGGGTCGTCGGGAAGTATGGAGGTCACAAAAGCCAATCCTACTCCTGAGGACATTTGGCAGACACAGACCATCAAGATGAAAGCTCGCTGAACCGCCATTAAATCTGGTGTACCCACAACCACTCCGCGGCCGGTAGCTTCGCAGTCATGATTCGGCGTCGACTTGCTCTATTCACTGCCCTCACCGCCCTCGTTGCCTCAGTTGCCGTTGTGCAGCCAGCGAAGGCAGCTACCAAGAAGTCAAAAGCTAAGGGGGCCAAGGCCAGCAAAGCTCGGGTGATTTATCAAGATCAAAACGGTGTGTATCAGTTCCCTAAGCGCACAACGAAGTGGACGGTGCCACCGGCGGCGGCGTTCCGTCCGTGTTTTGACATCCTCGACTGCGCGCTTGTCGAAGCACCGATGAACTACGCCGACCCGCTCAGCCCCGGCATCGAGATCTCGGTCGTTCGCCACAAGGCGAGCGATCCAGCTCGACGACTTGGCGTGCTGTTCGTCAACCCCGGCGGACCGGGCGCCAGCTCGAGCGGTTTGGTCCGTGCTGCTGATCGCATTTTCCCGGCCGAGGTTGTCGCCCGATTCGACATCATCGGAGTCGATCCACGCGGCACCACCAATTCCGCCCAAATCAGCTGCGGTCTTGACCCGCTCGATCGGTCCATCATCGATACCGACAGTGCGCTTCGAGCGGTGGCAAAGGCGTGCAAAAAGAGTTCGGGTCAGCTACTGAAGTACATCGACACCGAGAGTTCCGTTCGAGATCACGAATGGGTGCGACAAGCCCTTGGCGAAGAAAAGGTCAACTTCCTCGGGTTCTCCTATGGCGGGTACCTGGGTGCTATGTATGCGCAGCTTTTCCCCAACACCCTTCGATCCGTTGTACTTGACTCGGGGCTTGACCACACCAATTTCGGCACCAATCTGCTTGAAGCTGGGTATGCAGCAAACGAACGAACGTTGCGAGCCTTCCTCCAGCAATGCCAAGACGGCACGTACACGCCATGTGCTTTCAACAACGGGACCGACTTGCTCGCTCGATACGACGGTCTGCTCGCTTACTATGCGGGTTCCAAACGTAAGCAAGATGCGCGAAGTCGCTTCGAAGGCATGGTGGGCGATCTACTAGAAGGTCAGTCGACTGGCGGATGGAAAATCCTTGCCGACGGTCTCGCAAAGGCTGCAGGCAAGCCAAACAGCGATCCATTCGAGGGCTTCGACCTCCGTTCGTTCCGTGCTCGAGCCAACTACGAAGTTCTCGAGACGATTTTCGCGTATCAGTGTCGGGATGGTTTTTTCACTCGAACGCAAGCCGAACTCGATGCGATGATCGCCCGTATCCCCACTTCATCGCCCCACTTCGCGGTCAACGCTCAAGGCAGCGCAGAGCTGTACCGCATTTGCCAGTACTGGCCAGAACCAATCAAGACCCAACCAACCATCGTTCCTAACGGGATTGCACCGGTGCTTCTGGTGGGGGCAACTCTCGATCTCGTGACGCCAATCGAATGGCAGCAGTCAATGGTTGCTACTACCGGCGGCACGTTGGTGACCCGAGTTGGCGCCGATCACGGTCAGGTTGGCCGGGGTACTTGTGTCGATGCGTATGCCGTGGACTTCATGGTAAACCTCATGCTCCCGGCGCCAGGTGTCGTCTGTCAAAACTGACGGCGGGTCATTGTTGGTCTTTTTTGACCGGACGTTGGCAGCTGAGGTCAATGTAGGCCGCACCGTCAATGTCGTATTCGTCAACCTTATTGAATCCGCGGTTCAGCGCGAAACGCAAACCGGATGGATTCGTGGCGAGTACGACTGTCGTGAGTTGTCGTGTGGAGGATACCCACGGATGATCCAGTAGGTACGCATACAGAAGCGATCCCAGTCCTCGTTCGCGGAACATCGGAAGCACCCGAACGATGAGCATCACTTCGTCGTTCTGCGGTGGCCGAATCGTTGAGCACGCCACCGGTTGACCGTCCAACCAACCGACATGCATCTGATTTCGTGCAGCCCTTTCCGTCACATCGGCAAGGGTCAACTGATCAGGCGGAATGATCACATTATGAATGAGTCGCCACGCGTCCAGTGATTCATCGCCAACGAGGGCAATCCTGAAATCGTTTCGGCTGGCCAGATCCACACCACCAGTTTGCCCGATCATCGGATTTGAACTACCGGCATTTCTGAAAACAGTCCTGCGAGTTTGTTATCGAACCGCAGTATTCCAACGTCAGCCGAACCCCGGCCCCGCTTTGGTTGTCAAGGATCGTGTTGGGAAGTCGGGGGAAGTTGGTCGGGAGCTGCGGTTAGCCGGTTTCGTGTTCGTGTTGGTGGTGGCCTTGCCCGCCTCGACATTTCCATTTCAGATTGCTGAGGTCGGTGTTGCCGCCGTTTCGGTACCAGACG
The DNA here is from genome assembly GCA_031376865.1 of Acidimicrobiia bacterium. GTDB lineage: Bacteria > Actinomycetota > Acidimicrobiia > Acidimicrobiales > JANYDT01 > JANNBN01. The sequence continues at coordinate 7,390 of JANMEI010000464.1, forward strand.
AC
>JANMEI010000481.1:0-2247 GCA_031376865.1 Acidimicrobiia bacterium
CTCGGCTGGCTCACCCACCTCGGTGGTGACAACGTCGTTGGCTATTCGGGTGGATCGGCTCCGGCTGGCGAAATCAATCCGGTGGCGATTGAGGCGATGGCTGAAGTTGGCATCGACATCTCGCACGAGTTCCCGAAACCATGGACAGACGACATCGTTCGAGCAACCGACGTTGTTGTTCTGATGGGTTGTGGCGATGCGTGCCCCGTCTACCCAGGCAAGAAGTATGTCGAATGGATCCTTGATGACCCAGCCGGCCAAGGCATCGACGCTGTCAGATTGGTGCGAGATGAAATTCGCGGTCACGTTGAACTTCTGCTGATCGAGCTCGGCATCACCCAACCCTCACCTTGACGTCCGTTGGTTCGCCGGGCACTCAACCTGCGAGCTGGAGTTACGGAGTGGCTGGGTCGAGTCGTTTGCTTCACGAACGCTTGTTCGCTACACTGCCCTGGTGGTGCATCTCGCACATATCCTGCACGCCGACTTGGATGCGTTTTACGCATCGGTAGAGCAGTTGCTGGACCCTCGTTTGCGTCACCTGCCGATCGCCGTTGGCGGCAGCGGAACTGGTGGTGTGGTGCTTGCGGCTTCATATGAGGCTCGAGCGTTTGGCGTGCGCGGCGGTATGTCGGGCCGGATGGCAAAGCAACTGTGCCCATCGCTTCGTTTTGTGAGTGGCCAGTTTGCGGAGTATCAACGTCTGGGTGACGCTGTCGTTGCGATCATGCACGATTTCACACCCTTGGTAGAGAGGATCTCCATCGACGAAGCATTCCTCGATGTATCCGGTGCAATCCATCTCTTTGGCTCCCCTGCCGATATTGCACGCGCGCTGAGGGATCGCGTTTTTGCAGAGATCGGACTTCCGCTGTCGATTGGTGTCGCCACCACCAAGCACCTTGCCAAAGTGGCTTCGCAGGTTGCCAAACCCGATGGTTTGGTAGTTGTTGAGCCAGGCAACGAACGAGCATTTCTCGAACCACTTCCCATTGGTTTGCTGTGGGGAGTTGGCCCGAAAACCGAGGCCCGGTTACACAATCGGGGTATCCGCACTATTGGTGAGTTGGCAGACACGAAACCGGAGGCAATCCGCCACCTCCTTGGTCCGTCAGCTGCTGGTTCGTTGGTGGATCGTGCCAACAACCGTGATGATCGCCGGGTTGAGGTTTCGCGCCGGGCCCGTTCGGTTGGCGCACAATCTGCTTGCGGGCGAAAGGAACCCACTGATGAGTTCGTCGTCTCGACCTTGGGATACCTGACAGAACGAGTCACGCGTCGATTGCGGTCGAAGGGAAAGGTTGGGCGCACCATTACTGTCCGCGTGAGATTCGCCGACCTATCCGCAGTCACACGTTCACATACATTTGAACAGCCCACCGCAGAGAGCATTCTGATCCGCGACATGTGTGTGGAACTCACCCGTAACGCCCTGCACGACCATCCCGATGAAAGGTTTGTTTCACTGTTGGGTTTGTCGGTCTCAGGGTTGGACGATGCCGACGGTGATTGGCAATTGGCGTTCCAATTTGCGCCCACGCCACATCGAGACCAAACCGCCGATCCCGATCGTGGTCGCGCCATCGACAAAGCAATCGATCAGATCTGCGAACGGTTTGGTACTCAAGCGGTTTCTATCTGGTCAACCAAGTCTGCGCATACCGGTATGGACGACGGATTCCGTAGCCTCGCCGAAAAGTGAAGCCGATGGGCGATTGAGCCCTCGAAAATTGCACGTCACCGAATCACCCTGGTCTCTCCGTCCGGGGAAATGGTATTCGGTGGCAACCCCACCCGAGTTCCGCGGGCAGGGTTTCGCGGCGATGGTGACCGCCGTGGCGACTGACCACCTGTTTGATCTCGGGGCGAAGCAAGTGGTCTTACAAGCCAGCGCATTGGGCTATGGGGTCTATAAGCGCCTGGGCTTTCGTGTGTATGACCGCTACCAACGCTTCACCATCGATCCTGAGACCGCCGTTCACGACGTGGCGAAATAGTAGGCAAAGTCGCTCCCAGAGCGACTTTGCCTACAAGTTCGGCGTTGAAGCTGGACTCCCCCGCTTACCCGACTCAAACGCTTCGGCATCGCTCAACTAGTACGGGTCCGATCGCAACCACTACGGCCAACAGGTACGTGCTTTTCACACGGAGGTTGACAGCGTGAGCAATGTCCGCCGCTGTTGGCGGATTTCCATCACCTAACCAGCCACGGTCCTCGATGGTGTCGCCGTACCGGTTGGTTCCACC
>JANMEI010000490.1:0-2059 GCA_031376865.1 Acidimicrobiia bacterium
TGTGCCGCTGCTTCGATGGTCAGCGGCGCAACGCATAGGTAGCTATAAGTGGCTAGAAATGCGGCTCTACGAAGTATTTGGCAGCGCAATCAACGTGGTGAAAGAGCCTCATCTCAAGCTCACCGTGGGCGAACAGTGCTACCACCATGCCTGGCATGGAGAGTTGTGGCACAAACGATTGCCCGAACTTCGAGAAATGAGCCCCGACCAATTCACTAAACCGGCCCACCTTGGTGTTGAGCAGCTCTTTGAGGCAATTTCCCTGTCTGCCGACAGCTTGGAACTGTTCACCGGGGTCTTCCGGGTGGTGCTGCCCTACAAAATCGCCACCTACTCAGCCCATCTTGCGATCACGTCGCCCGTCACTGATGGCCCAACCATTCGAAGTCTCACTCAGGTACTTGCCGACGAGGTGGCCGACTGGCAGGTCGGTCAGCGGCAACTCCAGTCGCTGCTCCACGGACCCGTGGAAGCGGATCGCGCGTGCGCGCACCAGGCCCGCTTGGAACGGTTGATTGCAGGAACCGGCTTTAGCTTGTGAACTTTGGCGGGCTCGATAGCGACTGATAACGATGAAGCCGAGTTTCCGTGTGTCGTGGTTGGTGATTGGAGCCATGGCGTCTATGGGAGTGATCCAGGTTGCGGCTCCCGCTGGCGCTCATGTGAAGCCCAATAAGGCCAAAGCGAAAGCAGGGTCACGGCAGGAGATTCGATTCACCATCGAGCACGGTTGTAACGGTTCGCCAACGACCAAGTTAACGATCAAACTTCCCAAAGGTGTGACGGTTCCAGTCCCAACCAAACGAACCGGTTGGACCGCGTCCGTCGTCGCAGATACTGTCATCTGGTCCGGCGGAACCTTGGGCGCCAAAACCAAGGGCGAGTTCGGGCTGACAATGACGTTCCCCAACACCAAGGGTGTCACCCTCGGGTTCCCGATGGTGCAAACCTGCAAAACCGGAACGCTGCGTTGGATTGAAGGACCGCAGTCCGACTATCCGACCCCAACGGTTGCGCTCACCTGAATTGTTGTTGACAGTTTGCACCTACCGCCTACGTTGGTAGGTGATGATTCCGCTCTCCAAAGTTGTCGTCGATGCCGAAACGGAAGCGCTTGTTTTGCAGACGCTGAGGTCTGGGCAACTGGCGCAAGGACCAATGGTCGAGCGGTTCGAGCAACACTGTCGCGAAATGGCTGGCACCGGCTATGCGGTGGCGGTGAACAATGGAACGACAGCGCTGGAGTTGGCCCTCAAGGTCGCCAACATCGGTCCCGGAGACGAAGTGATCACGTCCCCCTTTACGTTTGCGGCAACTGTCAATGCGATTGTGCATTCCGGTGCAACCGTGGTGTTCGCAGATATTGCCCGAGACTTCACGATCGATCCTGAGTTGATAAGCGCGCTAATTACCGACCACACCAAGGCAGTCATGCCCGTGCATCTATACGGACTGCCTGCTGACATGACTGCCATTAACCTGCTGGCCCAGCAACACCAGCTCCGCATCATTGAAGACGCCGCCCAAGCGCACGGTGCAACGGTCAACGGCCAACCAGTTGGAGGGGCAGACCTGGCCACGTTTTCGTTCTATGCGACGAAGAACCTGGCGACCGGTGAGGGTGGCGTCGTCACCACCAACAGCACGGCAGATCACGACCGGATGCGAGTGCTACGCAACCAGGGCATGCGGGCGCGCTATCAATACGAAGAACCGGGCTTCAACATGCGAATGATGGACCTCGTTGCCGCATTGGCGATCGGCCAGTTTCAGCAACGGCCGGCAATGGAAGCTCGGCGACGACACAACGCAGCTGTGTTGACTGCTGGTCTTACGGGTGTCGAGGGTCTTAAGTTGCCGAACGAACCACCAGGTCGGTCAAGTGTGTGGCACCAGTACACCGTGCGAATCACCCAAGCGGCGCGCCACACACGCGACGACGTCATGAAACTGCTTCAAGTACGTGGAGTTGGTTGTGGTGTGTACTACCCGTTTGCCGCGTATGACTATGACTGCTTTCGGTCGCATCCACTCATTCGTTGGCAGTACTGCCCCCAGG
>JANMEI010000508.1:0-5081 GCA_031376865.1 Acidimicrobiia bacterium
GTAGGGCAAGCTGCCCGCTTGCCAGCCAATCCGACCACGACCGGCGGGCAAGCTGGCAGCTTGCCGCCACGCCCGCGACGCATGGAATTCGCCGATTGGCTCACATCGCGAGACAATCCGTACTTTGCGAAGAGCTATGTCAATCGGCTGTGGGGCTACATGTTTGGCGTCGGCATCATGGAGCCGATCGACGACATCCGGGCCGGCAACCCGCCGACAAATCCGGAGCTGCTCGAATATCTGACGCAGGAATTCCTCGCCAGCAATTTCGACGTGCGGCATGTGATGAAGCTGATCTGCAAGTCGCGGACGTATCAGTTGTCGGTCGACACGAATTCGTTCAACGTCGACGACAAGATCAACTACTCGCACGCTCAACCGCGCCGCTTGCCGGCCGAGGTGCTGTTCGACACCGTGCATCGCGCGACCGGCACGATCACGAAGATTCCCGGCGTCGCCCCCGGTTCTCGCGCTGCGGCAATCCCCGATTCCGGCATCGAATTGCCGAGTGGTTTTTTCGCCACCTTCGGCCGCCCCGTTCGCGAGAGCGCTTGCGAGTGCGAACGCTCCGGCGGTTTGCAGCTCGGCCCGGTCATGGCGCTCATCAGCGGAGCCACCATTGCCGATGCGATCTCCGATCCGACCAATGAACTGACGAAGCTCGTCGCCGCTCAGCCGGATGACGTGCAACTCGTTAATGAACTCACGCTGCGAGTGCTCAATCGCCCGGCCGCTGACGCGGAACGCAAAGCCTTCGCGAACGCCTTGCAAGAACTCGACGGCGATCACCAAAAGCTGGTCGCCGCGCTCAAGCAACGCGAAGCGGATGTCGTCGCACGGATGCCGGACTTGGTGAAGAAACGGGACGAGTCAATTGCTCGCACGAAAGACGAAGTGATCGCTGCTGCAGGTAGTAGGTACACATATAGTGCCAACTCAATGGCCTACGGCCAAGCCATAGAAATGGGTTTGGAGAAGCTGGCCATGGTTGGCATGAGTTGCATGTCCAGTGTCCCGCCAGTAATGGTTGCCCGCAAGGCCGGTAAGCCAGCTCGTAAGTTCGCATTGAATATTGGATTGCTGTGTTCAAAAACGTTTGACGATGCCATTTTCGAAGAGCTCTTCGAGGCCAAGTACGGCTTGAAGAAACAAGACATGGTCAAGATGAACATCAAGGGCGTCTTTCAAATCTGGATGAAAGACGGCAGTTATCACGAGGTCAATCTCAAGGAGTGCCACGCATGGACCCGAGAGGGTTGTCTGACCTGCCCTGATTTTGCTGCCGAACACGCCGATATTTCTACCGGTGGCATCGGTGCATTCAACGATTGGACGCTCACCATTGTTCGCACCGACCTCGGCCGCAAGATGATCGTTGAGATGCTCGAAGAGGGCATCATCGAAGGCCGGCCAGGCGATGATGATCCCGGAGCAATCGAACTACTGCGAAAGCTGTCGATTGTCAGCCGACGCCGGTGGCCGCAAACAGTCAACTTTACAAAACCACGCCAAGGAGTTCCGCCTCCCAAGCCAAAGGTCGAAGCTACAGCCGCTCCGGCGGAGTAAGCATGCGTTTGCGTTGACGGGCAGGGGCAATCTGGACGATGGAGGCCTCGCACTCCTCGTCGTCGGCGGTTTCGGTGCGAAGTTCGCTGGGAGGCGTCTCGGGATCGACAAGAACCAGTGCGCCGCGTCGATGGATCCCCACCAACAAACCGAGACCCGGGATCGAACGTCGTTGCGATGCGCTTCGCACTGCAACCCGCAAGACATCACGTTCGTGAAAACACAGTTGCGCCAATTGCTGGCGGATTACCTGAGTTGGTTGATTCAGGAGCTCACTGAGCACATCAAGATCGTCGGCCCGAGGCACGATGAACGACCCCGGCCGCGCTCGTCGACAGAGGTACACAAGCGCGAGATAGCGGACCAACAGTTCTGAATCAGGGGCGTTGGGGACTACTTCGGCAATCCTGCCCCCCAGCACCATTCGACCCTGCATGGGATCAATGATGAGACGAGCTCGTAGCGGAACAACACTGGCAAACGGTACGCCGAGCAGTTCTTGGATCGCACTGAGCTGTGTTTCTCGACAGATCAGTCGGCCGCTTTCCAGGAGCGAGAGGTCGCGCACCGACAAACGGCCATTCGAAGCCGCAGCAAGAGCCTCACGAGACAAGCCGATCTGTTTGCGAGCCATCTCCACAAATGGCCCAAGACGCGCTGGAGGAATGAGCCCGAGATCGGTGAGCACGCTTGTCACGCCACAGATGTCGGCCACTCTCTGTGGCCACTTAAGCACTTCGGCTCACAGTCCACCTGCACGAATGGTGCGGTGACGGTTGTCCAGACAACTATGAAATCAGGCTCAGCGGGGCATCACCACATCGCAGGGGTCGATTTGATTTCCGTGTCGATTTGCCAGGGTTGTGTGTCGGTTCAACTACCCACCGCCTCTGTTACTATGTAAAGAGCTGGTCCTTCCCGCCAAGGGCTAGCGCCCGGGCCAACGTTTACGTTGCTCGGAAGGGTGCCAAGGCACCGGCTGGGGGGATTTCCGCCGAGTCCCCCCGGCCACCCTTGGTGTTTCGGCGACAGCGTTTCGGGAACAGCGTTTCGGGTGGTTTTTGCCCTGATCTCACCCAGTTCCCATTCGTGCAGCCCTACGCTGCGTGTATGCGAGTGCTCGTGGTCGAAGACGACCCCGCAATGTCAGATCTACTTCGGCGTGCTCTCGGCAAAGAGGGGTATGCCGTCGACACCGTCGACAACGGCACTGACGCCATTTGGAGCATCAGCGAAACCGACTACGACGTGGTGGTGCTCGATGTGATGATTCCCGGGCCAAACGGGTTTGAGGTGTGTGCGCAGGCTCGGCGCAACAAACGGTGGAGCCCAATACTTTTGCTGACCGCCCGCGACGCCATCGATGATCGAGTCAAGGGTCTCGATGCCGGTGCCGACGATTACCTCACCAAGCCATTTGCCCTGGCCGAATTGTTTGCGCGCATACGAGCTATTACACGGCGTGACATTTCCGAACGCCCCGTGCAGATCGAGGTGGACGACTTGGTGCTCGACCCGGCCGACCGCTCGGTGCAACGTGCCGGCCTGCCGATTGAACTGTCGCCTACCGAGTTTGCGTTGCTCGAACAGTTCATGCGCTCGCCCGACCAAGTGTTGTCTCGGACGTATCTGTTGGAGCATGTTTGGGATTTTGCCTACGACGGCACCTCCAATGTCGTCGATGTGTACATCCGGTACCTGCGCGAAAAGATCGATCGCCCGTTCAATCGAAACTCACTGCAAACGGTTCGCGGCGCAGGATACGTGTTGCGCAGCGACGGGGAAACTGACCCGTCAACCCACGTGGCTGACTAGCGTATGGAGCAGCGATGAACGCTCCCGAATCCTTTTCCAGCCGGGTAGGCACCCGTTCCGTCAACGCCGCTCTCCGCGCCGCACGAGCACCGCGCACACTTCGCACGCGTCTCACCGTCGTGGTGTCCTTGATTGCAACGGCAGCAATCGTCGCCACGCTGGTTGCCATTGCATACGGACTCCCCCGGTTGCTCGAAAACGCACTGGAGGACGAACAGCAAGCGCGCACCGATCGGATCGAGCAGTCATTGGTTGCCACCGGTCGCCTTCCTGACAATGAGAACTTTGCCCAGGTCATCGCCTCAACCGGAATCTTGGATCGCACACAGTCGTTCGACGGCGCTGCGTTGTTGAGTTCCGCTCAGTTGGAACTGGCGTTGTCGGGCCAAAACGTCACCATCAACAACAACCTTCCGGCGCTTGATGGCAACTCACGTTTGTTTGCCCGGTCCGCCACAATCAACGGGCGGCCGATTGTCATTGTGGTCGGATCGTCGCTCGCTCAGCTCGAACGCACCCGACGCTTGCTGCTCTTAGCGATGTTGACTGGCGGAAGCGCTCTGTCCATTCTCACAACCGCCAGCGCCTGGTTGGTGGCGGGTGCTGCGCTGCGGCCGGTGCAACGTATGACCGATGAAGCAGCCGAGTTGGCCAAGGTCACTGAAACCGCGGGTGTCGAGAGTCTTCATAAGCGTCTCGATATTCCTCGCAGTCGTGACGAGATCGCGTATTTAGGAGAAACCTTCAACGACCTGTTGGATCGCGTTGAAGAATCGGTTCAACGTGAGCGCGCCTTCGTTGACGATGCGTCTCACGAACTGCGCACACCGTTGGCGATTTTGCGCGGCGAGCTCGAGCTTGCTGCTGCGCATCCTGGAGACGCTGACGAACAGAAAGCACTGGTCAATCGACTGGCTCGCGAAGTTGATCGATTGGCCAATCTGGCTAACGATCTACTGGTGCTTGCCCGTGCTCGATCTGCAGAACAGCCTCGCTACACCGAGGTTGAATTGCTGTCGCTGGCGGCGCGAGTAGTCGGCCGTCTTGGTCACAGCACACCAGCCATTCGGATCAACGTCAGCGGTGATGCCGCGAAGGTGTTGTGGCGAACCGATCATGCCGAGCGCGTATTGAACAACCTCGTGACCAACGCAGCTCGCCATGCCCGGTCGCAGGTTGAGGTTGCTGTCTTGCAGAGCGAGCCGACCGTCACGATCACCGTCTCAGACGATGGTCCGGGGTTTCCTCAGGATTTCATCCCTCACGCCTTTGAGCGGTTTGCCACTGCCGATCGGGCACGGACACGGCGTCATTCGGGGACCGGTTTGGGATTAGCCATCGTGCGCGAGCTTGTTGAGGCTCGAAACGGCACCGTACGTGCACAGAACAAATCCGATGGTGGAGCCGAAGTGCAGGTCACCATCGACTTGGAAACCGACTAGCGGACCCGCATACGAGGCCGATTCCTCAGCAGGCTGATCAACGAGCGAGCGCTTGGCCCAACACTGCGGTTGCCGTTTTGCTTTGCGGGCCGCGTTTCCACTCGATCACTACTTGGTCGTTGGCCTTCTTTGCTCGCACTGCTTTTTGCAACTGCTCGTTGTCGGTGACGATGACTCCATCAAACTTCACAATGACATCGCCCGGTTCGAGCCCCGCATTTTCTGCAGGAGATCCCGACGACACACCAACCACGATGG
>JANMEI010000511.1:0-4148 GCA_031376865.1 Acidimicrobiia bacterium
GATACCCGTGCAGTTTGAACCCCGTATTCGCATCGCGCACGCGGAAGCTGCGCTTCGGGCGTTCAACGAAGCGATTCGACTCAATCGCAATGTACCGTTGTTCCATATGGGACGAGTCAGCCTTCTTAAACAATTTCGCGACTGGAGCGAAGTTGCCAAACCAGCAGAGGTGCCGCGCTCACTGGCGGGCCTACCAGTTTGACGGCGTGTCGATCCAAGAAACACCAACACAACCGGCACCATCGTGATGCTCATGACGATGCCGCCCACGATCCCGCTGCCCCGCAAACCAAAAAACAACACATGCCCAACTATCGACGACAACCAGGTCCAGACCAAGACCATCAACGGAATACCTTCAAAGTCGACGTTGTGATTTACTCCACGATCAAGCAAGACCATCATGATGCCAGCCACAACAAGCCACCCGATAAAGTTCGACAGCGGGACACCGTTGATCTTTGGCCACGCACTTTTTGCCCAGGTCCATCGTCCGTCTTTGACCATTTGCGGGTCGAGAAACAAATCCCACGCCGCCAAAATCGGTGCACCCATCCACGGTTTTCCAATCATGCGGCCAGCAACAAATGCCGGCCAGCCCATCATTGCCCACGCCAGCGGCACGATCAGTGGAACTCCCGCAATTTGCAACCACGTTCCGGGTGCATAGTCATAGGAACCGAACGGAAACCCCGTTTTGTCACCGACGAGTTCGGCAACGAAGCCGAGGACAACACCGCCAACCAACAAGGTCACCAGAGCGAGAAATGACTCAGAGGCAGCATGTATCGCGGCACACGCAAAAAAAGACAGGACCGAAAAGATGGTCATCCACACCCGGGGACGTCCGTCGACAAACACATACAGAATTTGACCAATGACTCCAAACACCGCCGCAAAGAACGACAGGGCGCGCAGGGTAACCGGATCGCCGGCTGGTTCCATGAGTTGTGGCATCTGATCACGCTCCCTTACGAACGCCGGTGCGAGCTTCGCTGATATCGATTGAACCGGAAATCAAGCGTTGCACCCCCTCCATGCTGGCACCCTTCGCCGTTCCGGTGGCGGATTGCACCGCAAATCGCGTGAAGAGTTCTTCGGCATACCAACCTTGGGTTGCGGTTCGCCTCACCACTTCCTGGTGGGCAACGTGACGATATGCGAACTGATCAACCGCCACAGAGGAGTTCCAAACGGAAAAGGTGGCTTGCAAACCGATCGGTGCTTCGCCGATTCCGACCCGATAGAGGAGCCCCTCGGCAACGGAAACTTGCGCGGCCACGGGAGGAACCGCTCGTAGAAAGGACCGCAAATGGGTTGGTTTGATTCGAGCACGGGTGAGCGATGCAACCGGACCCGCATACGACTGATGATCAGGAGCCGAGCCTCGGATCGACTCGAATGGAAATCGTCGAGACCATGCACCTTTCCACCGAAGCGGTCGAAGCTGAAACTCAGCTCGTTCAACCGCAATATCGTTCCACCTGGTCATGATCGGGTGTTGTTGACGAAATCGAGTTGCGTCGTCAGGCTCATCCCACACGGTGAACATTCCCCACTGCAACAGGTCGGCATCGGATGGCAAAAAAGTGTCGGCATTGCCCGTGCCGAGCAGTTTCACAAACTTCAGGCCCGGGGTGTGGCGCAACCGAAAACGGTCACTTGCCATGTGAAGCAACGCGGCCGGTACATGTCGACGGTTGATGCCAAACACCTGAAGCAAGGCGATTCGATCGGTAACGAAATGGTCGGTCACTGAGCGGTCCAGCCCCCATCGACAATAAGCGACTGACCGGTGACGTAGGTCGACGCCCGAGATGCAAGAAACAACAATGCGCCGTCCAGTTCGTCTTCGCGACCGGTGCGGCCCATCGGGGTGCGTTGCATGAGATAGCGCTGGCCACCGTCAGAGTCGATTAACACGTGCGTGAGTTCGCTATCGAAATAGCCTGGGCACAAAGCATTGACCCTGACGTTGCGCCGCGCCCATAACACCGCAAGCTCGCGGGTGAGGTTGACTACCGCCCCTTTGGAGGCTGCGTAACTGGCTTGATGCAGCCGTCCGGAACTGACGTGGCCCAACATCGACGCAACGTTGACCACCACTCCCCCGTTGGACAGCATCCATTTGGTGGCGCAGTGTTGCGTAAGTTGGAACAACCCATCTACGTTGACTGCCATTACCTGTCGCCACGCTTCAATCGGTTCCGATTCCGGCGGGTTGTTGAGCGAGAGGCCAGCGTTGTTGATCAATACGTCAACCCGCCCAAACCGCTCCAGTGTGACATCCACCAGGGCCTCACAATCAGCAGGATTGGCGATGTCGGTGGGCACCGACAGTGAGCCGGGTAATTGGGCACTCAACTGTTGCAAACGGTCGGCTCGGCGAGCCGCCAACACCACATTTGCCCCAGCGGCGTGCAGTACACGGGCAAAACGCAAACCCAAGCCTGACGACGCTCCGGTCAAGATGGCCACTTGCCCGTCGAGCCGGAACGGAGCGAACGGATCTAGTTGGTCGAGTCTTGCTGTATCCACGGAAGCCACACCGTTGAAACTATCTCGCTTGGGTGAGCAAGCTCACTTCCGGGCCAACTAACTTCGATGCCATGAAGTCACCCTTTTCTCAGCCCACCATCTTTCACAACGCCAATTGAAACAGTTCTGTCAGTGCCGTGAGCATTGCCGAAGAACTGGGTGTCGCCGCCGACGTTGTCAACTACATCAAAACGCCACCATCTGAACCAACCCTGCGTTGGATCATTGAACATCTGGAAGATCCAATGACCAATCTGGTCCGCCGCGATTCGGTGTTCGCCAAACTCGGCCTCACCGATGACGATGTTGCCACCGCCGATCAGATTGTCAGCGTACTGACAAAGACACCCCGCCTGCTGCAGCGACCCTTAGTGGTCAAGGGAAACGTGGCCATTATCGGGCGGCCCAAAGATCGCATTCGCGACTTGCTGCGGTAGCTGGAATTCCGGCGATCGGTCAAGACCCTACGAAACGGTCACAGGGACCTGAATGGTGACTGATTGTTTGTCTGTGCTCGCCTGCAGCGACAGCGAGTATTGGCCTGGCGCAGCTGATTCTGAGGCCCGCAAAAACAATGCACCTTCGTCACCTTCGATCACCTCGTTGGCAAAAAAGGTCCCTAACCCGACAGGGCTATTCGTGACCGACAACTTGATTGGACCGATCACGGTGGCATCGCGTTGAATCGTTACCTTAAACGCCAACGTATCGCCGCCCCTTACTGCCGTTGACGAAGAAGTGATGGTGGCAACGACACCAAACCCAGCGGCAGCGTTGCGCACCACAGAAGTAGGTGGAACCCCAGCACCGATTCCGTCGGAGTCCACCTCTGGAGCCACATCGGGCGCGACGTCCACCGGGTCTTCAGGCCGAAACGATGCCATTACCGACAAGGAACGAGATTTGCGTCCGCCCTTTGCGGTGATCACGATGAACCCCTGTTGAAACGTCACGTCTCGCTGTGCTGCCACCACCAGGGTCATTCCACTTACTGTTACATCTTCCTTCGACACCTCCACTCCTTGGAACGGATTCACAATCGTAAAGGTGACCTTGCTGGTAAATCCTTTTCCACGCCTGATGGTGATCGGGATCCGAACCGTGCGCCCGCCGGCAATCGCTAACGACGCCCCTCTCGTGCCAAATTGAAAGTCTTTGGGCGGGACCGGCCGGGCTACTTGGGCAGCCCCAACGGGACCAACGTTGAGCGCAAACAACACGGTGGACAGCCCCACCACCGACGCCACCATCGCGCCAAGACGACATTGAACTACACAACCGGAAATAAAATATTTACGCATACGACAGTTATAAGCAACCTCACGCTGCTCCCGCATCGGTGACATCACTGATTCGACACGCAGTGCTTCGAGCGATAGGAAGGGGAAATGAAGGTTCGCATTGGTTACGGATTGGGTACACAGGGCATGAGCGGCGACCATCAGCGGTTTGGATCGCTGATCGACGACCTTGAACGACTGAAGTTCGATTCGATATGGTTTTCCGAGCGGGTGACCGGCAATGCCCCCGACCCGGTGGTGGCGATGGCGTTTGCGGCTGGCCGCACCACAAAGTTGAAACTGGGCATGAGCGTGATGGTGCTGCCCGGC
>JANMEI010000051.1:0-3538 GCA_031376865.1 Acidimicrobiia bacterium
GATGTTCTCGCCACCCGAGACAATCATGTCTTTGAACCGGTCGAACAAGAACAGGTAGCCCTCTGCGTCCATGTAGGCAGCATCGCCGGTTCGTAGCCACCCGTCTACGGAAATGGTACGCGCCGTTTCCTGCGGGTTGCCCCAATAACCCTTCATAACCTGCCCGGAACGCAGCCAGATCTCACCTACGTCACCCAGTGCCGCATCGGACATGGTCTTTGGATCAATCAGCCGCACTTCGGTCCACGGAAAGGCCAGCCCACAAGCACGCAGCAGGTGAACTCGCAGCCCATCAGGATCGTGATCGCTCCGAGGCAGCGACACCACTGTGCCAGACGTTTCGGTCATGCCGTAAGCCTGCATAAATCCGCAGCCAAACACACTGATGGCTTGTCGCAACACTGCATCGCTGATGGGAGACGCGCCGTAGACGATAAGGCCCAAACTAGAAAGATCTGTCGACTGCACGTCTGGGGTGTTGAGCAGCAAACTGATCACCGCTGGTACGAAGAACGCATGCGTCACCCGATAGTCAGCAATGGTGCGCAGAATGAGCGCTGGATCAACACCGCGCATCAGCACCGTATGGCCGCCACTGCAGAACGCCGACGAGCCGTATCCAATTCCGCCGATATGAAACATCGGCATCGCCACCAGGTTGACGCTGCTGTCAACGAAGCCCCAGGCCTCTTTGGCAATGCGAGGACTGAACGACATCCCTTCGTTCGTCAGCATGACCCCCTTCGGCAAACCGGTGGTGCCCGACGTGTACAGAATCAGACAAACATCGTCGGGCTGGGCGATGTAGCTCGCTGTTGGGTCATCAGTCGGTGCGGCATCTCGCCAGCTGTCATATTCGCGCCCAAGTTCGATGACTCGTTGCAGTGTCGAATAGTTTCGTACCGTCTCGGTGAGCAACGTGCCCTCGGCCTGGCTTGCGATGATGAGCTTCGGGGTGGCGTCGGCTGCGATGGCTTCAATCTCGCGAGCAGCAAGGCGCCAGTTGAGTCCCACCAAGACAGCACCGATCTTGCTGCACGCAAAGGCAATCTCGAAGAACTCGGGTGTGTTCTTACTCAACACTGCAACCCGGTCTCCGGTGGTGACTCCGTCAGCCAATAGTGCATTGGCAATTCGGGAGCTGGCATCGTTGAGTTGTCGATACGTTTGCGTTATTCCTTCAAACGTGAGTGCCGGTGCCTCGGGGCGGAAGAGGGCATGTTGTCGAAGCAGCGACGCAAAACTGAACGACACATCCTGATACTGATCCAACGAAGTCTCCTAGTTGCTGGCGGGTGTTGTTGCGGCACGATGATCAAAGAATCCGCGCCCTGATTTGACACCCAGATGCCCGGCTTCGACCAGGTCAATCAGAATCTGCGGCGGCGCGTACCGTTCGCCTAAATCCTTCGCGAGGTTGCGGGCAATGTCTAAGCGCACGTCGAGGCCAACCACGTCGCTGAGCCGCAGCGGGCCGATCGGGTGACGATAGGCTATCACCATGGCCCGGTCGATATCTTCAGCGCTGGCTACCCCGTCTTGGAGCATCCGCATCGCTTCGAGCGACGCAATCAGATCCAATCGGCTGGTGGCGAAACCGGGAGAATCTTTCACCACGATCGGCTCTTTGCGAATGGAGGCAACGAACGCCAATGCGGCTTGAACAGTTGACTCACTAGTAGCGATACCACGCACCAGCTCAACCATGGGAAGTGACCACACCGGGTTAAAGAAATGCATGCCAAGGAATCGGGTGGGGTCGTGAACTTCTTTCGCAAGCACATCGATGGATAGCGCACTGGTGTTAGTAGCGATCAACTGCGGCGAGCGAACATCGATCTGGCGAAGCACCTGTGTCTTCAGTTCCAATCGTTCGGGAACAGATTCGATCACCAACGACAACTCTGTTGGCAAATGGTCAATCGACGAAACAACATCGATTGATTGGGGGATCGCTACAGCTTGGGCTTCGGTCAGCTTGCCTCGGCGAACTCCATCAGCAGCAACCTCCGCGAAGGTGCGGCGAATAGCTTCCACTCGTTGTTCTTCGGGTTCGACAACGACCGTTTGATGACCTGCAGCACCGAAGACATAGGCAATGCCCACGCCCATGGCGCCGCCACCAACTACCCCAATTGAGTGAGACGTCATCGTGCGTTCCTTTGTGCCGTTTACTGATGTGTCGATGCCTGCGTGTTGATGCGGGGGGCCTAGACGGCGAGCCCGGCCAATGCCATTTCGGCATACGCTGCACCGATTGCCTCGGCGCTTTCGGATGAACGGTCTGGGATGAACCATCGGTTGGTCCACCCAACCATGCCGATGACGCCAAAGGCCAACACCCGGGCTGACGCCAACGGCCGGATAGTGCCGTTGTCGATGCCTTCCTGCACCATCGCAACAACGGCTTCTTCATAGCGCCGATTGAGTCCGCGCATGTACTTGGACCACTCGGATCGCTCGGCATCGACATGCGACAAGTTCTCCCGAATGTAGACGTACAGCAATGGGTAGTTGGCTGCATATGAAGCCATTAGTTCGGTAATCAGCACACGTAGCTTTTCCAACGGTGGGGCATCGCTAGCCAACGCCGCCTCGGCCGCCGCAACGTTCTTTTCGGATGCCTCGCGTACCACTTCGTCGAACAACTCCTGCTTGTTCGAGATGTAGTAGTACAACGTGGCTCTGTCCATTTCGAGCGCTTCTGCCACTGCGGTGAGGCTGGTTCCGCGAAAGCCCTTCTCGTTGAAAATCTTGGCCGCAGCAGCGGCAATTTCCTGGCGCTTCTCTTGATAGGCAACGGAGCCTTTACCCAAGGCAAGATCGCGTCTGCGTCCAATTTGGCTACTTGAATTGGTTGAGGCTGAAACGGCGCCTTGATCCGAAACGGCATCAGCCTGTGAAGTTGATTTGCGACGTGACACAGTGGGTAAAGCTACTTCAGGCAGAATTTGCGACGGTGATGAAGTCATCAAGGTTCGCCTGATCGGTCATCTGCCAAAACTCTTGCATTCGGAATGGGTTGTTCACCACGACGCGGCCACGGGCGTTGCGGTAGTACGTATCCATGCCGGGATGAGTCCACACCATGTGCTCGTGTGCTTCATCGATGCGATCGTTGTACTGATCGTGAACCGCTGCTTTCACCTCAACGGCAGCAATGTTGTCGCGGAACATGTGTTGCAGCGCAGTCATCATGTAGTGCACCTGGCGCTCCATCACCGTGATCAAACTTCCACCATGGCCAAACTGCGTGTTGGGGCCGTACAGAACGAAGAAGTTAGGGAAACCGGGGATTGCGGTACCGAGATACGCGCGGGCATTGTCGCCATCCCAGACGTCGTGCAGCGAAGCGCCGCCGCGTCCAGTGATCTGGATCGGAACCAAGAACCGAACGACATCAAACCCGGTTGCCCATACGATGACATCGACCTCATGCTCTGTGCCTGACGAGCTGACAACGCTATGTGGACGAACTTCGTGCACCCGATCGGTATCGACCACGACATGGCTCTTGGCGATTGACCTAAACCATCCG
>JANMEI010000518.1:0-8987 GCA_031376865.1 Acidimicrobiia bacterium
ATTGGGAAGAGACTTACTTCGTGCCTTCGCCGAAACTGGGCAACGTATTCACAGTTCAAATGAAGATTTACTGACAGCGCTTCTTCGTTTTGAAAACGACGTTGTTGGAACATTGAACATCAATTGGCTTTCACCAACAAAGATACGTGAACTTACGATAACAGGTGAAGCTGGGATGTTGCGTGTTGATTACCTCACACAAGATCTGGTGTTGTTCGAGAATTCTGAAGCCAACGCAGAATGGGAGTCACTTCGTAATTTGCGAGGTGTATCTGAAGGTCGAATGATCCGTCACCTGGTCCAGAAACGTGAGCCATTGGTTGCGGAGTTAACGGCGTTCGTGGGCTCGGTCAATAGCGGAGACCGGAATGGAACGGTCTCCGGTGAAGATGGCCTCTGGGCACTTGACTGGGCTCAACGCCTTATTCGCTCGGCTACGGAGGGGGTCGTGGTCGGCAAACCGGGTGGATGATCGAGTGTGTGCGTCTCTCGATTTGAGTGTGACCGGAACTTCTGAATGTTTAATCGTGCAGGATTGGCGCTACCGCAGTGCGTACACGCGTCCACCTCGAGTGGGGGCATAGATAGTCCCCTTCCAGACCGCAGGCGTCGCCTCGATGCAGCCGCCAAGGGACACGGCCCACAATTCCACGGGCAGTGATCGAAGGTTTCGTGCGTCGTAGCCGTGAAGCACTCCGGAACAATCACCTTGGATCAGCACATCATCAACGATGACCGGTGACTGCCACAAAGGAGCCGGAAGCGTGAATTGCCACAGTTCCTCACCGGTCTGTTGATCAAGGCCGACGACGCGCCCACCATCGGTAGTCGTGACGACGACGCCGTTGGCGATAGCAGCGGTTGACCAAATTCCACCACCCCGTCGTTGGTTATCGAAGAACGACCACACGATCGGATTTTCGGGTTTCGTCGGATCGAGTTTGATCAGCTGACCTACTTCGTTACTTCGGGCGAGTCCACGCTCGAATTCGACACCGACGTAGAGAAAACCGTCGTCATCCACCACGATGCTGGCATCAGTGTCGTCGCCGGTCCAAAACCGAAATGTGCGCGTCGGAGTTCCCCCCACTCGCAACGGAGCCATGTCCCAACCCTGGACCAGCCCACCCGAGTTGGCAAAGTAGACCGTGTCATCATCGACAGCAACGGAATTCTCGATAGAAACTTCGGTGGGAGATCGACCAGCAAGGTCTTGTAGCAACTGGTCATCCCATCCAGGTGCATTGAACACCAACTCTGGTTTCACCGACACATTGCCAGCCGCGTCGTAGCCTCGATTGAGCTTCACCACATGGATCTGCGAGTTCTCGCCACCTTCAAACAGATAGTCGTCAAGTACCAACGCTGATCCGTCCCAATCGTTGTTCCATAACGTCGGCGAAACAGCATCGGAGGAGAGTCGCCAAAGTTCTTTTGCTTCCCGGGAGGCATCATCGATACTCAGGACACGGAAGAAGTTGTCTCGGCTTCCCGAGTACACGAGCGGATACCCATCAGGGTCTACCGTCACGCTTCCTTTGATGATGTCGCCGGTGACAAACGGCTTCAGAATGTCCTCACCCGTCAGCGCATCGACAAAGTGCACGGCACCGTCGTATCCGTTAAACACCAACCAGGTACGCCCATCTCGTTCATGCACTGTGGGTTGGCCGGTCCATCCAGCACCACACCATTGTTTCGTTTCGCCCTTTGCCGTTGAACTCCGACACATGTTGCGGTTCTTGGGATACTGCCAAGCGATGGATGGGTTTGACGGCACCGGGCCTAACCCGTAGAAGCGCCGATTGGGATTGCCACGGAAGGTGAGCAAGCCTTCAATCGAAGGTTGCCACGCTGACTCGAAAGTGGCCGCACGTGAAACGGTCGTAGTGGTTGATGCCACCGTCGGAGCAGTTGTCGAAGGTACGCCCGACGTGGAGGGCCGGGTTGGTGCCGGGGTTACTCGCACGACTCGGCGGATTGCTGGGGCCGTCGTGGCAGTCCGAGTGACGTTGGTGGTCACCGGTGTGGCGGTGCACCCGATAGCTAAGGAGATCAGTGCGCTAGTGATGGGCGCCCAACTCGAGCGCGTTACACGCACACGTTTCTCAACGAACCGATGCCTTCGATATGGGTCTCGACGATGTCACCCGGAACCAAGAATCGACCGGTGGTGGCGCCAACTCCTTCGGGTGTGCCGGTGAAGATCAAATCGCCCGACGACAGCGTCAAGATCGACGAGAGATATTCTATGAGAAACGGCACGTTGAAGATCAGGTGCTTCGACGAATCATGCTGTCGCTGCTCACCATTGACCTGGCAGGTAATCATGAAATCGTTGAGGTCAGTAAAGGCATCGGTTGAAACCATCACGGGACCAATCGGCCCGAAAGTGTCTCGCGATTTGCCCAGGTCAAAATGCGGTGGCTTGGCTGCGAACTGCAGCGCCCGATCCGAGACATCTTGCCCTGCTGTCACGCCGGCGATGTGAGCCCAAGCATCTGCCGCGGCAATGTTTCGACCCCCTTTGCCAATGACAACGACCAGTTCAGCTTCGTAATCAATATGTGCACCTACAAGATGGATGTCGTGATTTGGTCCGACGAGGCAACTCGGAAACTTGGTAAACGTTAGTGGTGATGATGGAACTTCCATCCCGGATTCGGCGGCGTGGTTCTGGTAGTTCAATCCAATCGCGAAACAGTTCCGGGGCGATGGAACCGGTGGTAACAGATTGGCTTCAGACAACACTCCGTCGGGAGTTGCATCGCTGAGGTTCACGCTGTGCAATTCGTCAGCTCGAGCGATTGCAGTCATTGGGTTGGAATCGAAGACTCCGTTGCTCACTCGTTCAAGATCGAAATAGTGGTCACCGTCGGCTAGAGCCGCTCGACCGGCAATGTTTGCGAGGCGGAAAGTCATGAGTCAGGTCCTTTGTTTCAGATCAGAGCGGGGTCAGTTTTGAAGAGGAAAAAACAGTGTGATGAGCGCGTTGGCATGGGCATTGATGCATTCGTCTGTGGGCCGAAGTGTTGGATCAAGCATCTCGGCTTCGGGCCCGTTTGCCCACAGCAACGAAGCGGCGCCCAGAAACAAGTGGTACACCAGCCGTTCGTCGATGTTGGCACCGACGCCGGTTGCTCGAACTAGTCGCCAGTCGTTGATCAGCGTCTGGTGAGCAAGACGAGAATGGTTTTCTACGATCCACTTCAGTCGTTGTGACTGCGCCATTGCTTCAGCCACCATGATTCGATTCAGCTCGGGGTGCTGTGCAGCAAATCGAACGAAGCGCCGAATGCGGTCTTGCATGGCAACCACCGGATCCTCAGACGGTGCCGCCGAACCAACCTCAGCGTGGAGTTGCTCGAAGAGGTGGTTCAACGCTGCTTCCCACAGCGCTTCTTTGGAGCTGAAGTGATAGTTGATCTGCGGCTGGTGGCAGCCGGCGCGACGGGCAATTGCTCGGGTAGAAGCCCCTTCGAATCCTGACTGGCTGAACTCGATGAGTGCGGCTTCCAACAATTGTGTTCGGGTGTGCTCGGACTGACGTTCGTGGCGGGACTCTCCAGTCATGGAGATCTGTTTATCAGGTGATAAACGTATTCACAAGCTCGTCCTTCGAACTGAGTGCTCATTGGCCAAATCGTAGAGCGCCATACTCGTCGCGATTCGCGAAGTAACCCGCTACGTTCGAGTATGTGACGAATCTCGAGACGACAACCTTTGCTGGACGACCAGTACCCGAATGGTTTAACCAACCGCAACTCGGTATCTTCATTCATTGGACCATGGCCACCGTCCCAGCGTTTGCGCCGCTAACCGATGACCCGTTCACTTTGGCCGAGCAACACGGCTGGGAATATGCAATCGCCAACACGCCCTATGTGGAATGGTACGAAAATAGCCTCGCCATTCCAGGTTCGCCCGTTGCCGAATTTCACCATCAAAAGTACGGAGATCAACCGTACGCACACTTTGCATCGACGTGGGTTGAAGCTCATCAAGGTTGGAACGCTAACGATTGGTCGTCGGCATTCGCAGCCGCAGGTGCAACGTATGTCGTGCTGGTGACCAAGCATCACGATGGGTTCTGTCTATGGCCAACTGACACCACCAACCCACATCAAGATGGTTGGAACAGCGAACGCGACCTTGTCGGCGAGTTAGCTGCGTCCGTGCGGGCTGCCGGCATGCGATTTGGCACCTATTACTCGGGCGGGTTGGACTGGACGTTTACCGGTCCAACGACGGGTGACGTGATCACCAACGTCGACACCATGATGGCGTGTGTCCCGCGTGATCAGTCCTATTACGACTATGCCATGGCTCACTGGCGCGAACTGATTGACCGCTACCGCCCGTCGGTGCTGTGGAACGATATCCATTGGGCTTACGATCCAACCCCACTGTTTGAGTACTACTACGACGTCTGTCCCGATGGGGTTGTCAACGATCGATTCGATATGCGCGGTGTGCAGCGTGGTACCGCGCATGCCGACTTCATCACCCCCGAATATCGCACTCGACCAACCGGAAAACTGGCAGGTAAGAAGTTCGAAGTATGTCGAGGAATCGGACGCAGCTTCGGGTACAACGCCATGGAAACGGAAGCTGACTACCTGCCGGTGTCAGAGCTACTTGCCCTACGCGACGGTGTACTAGGTGCCGGGGGCAACCTCTTATTGAACGTTGGCCCTATGGCTGACGGAACGATTCCATCGGAACAGTTGGCTCGGTTGCACGCATTGGGCGAGTGACACAGGCTATTGGTTACCCGCCTGACAGGGCAGCCATGATGGTGACTTCATCAGTGCTGCGCACCTCGTCAGATAGTTGCGCCATTTCATCGTTCACAAACACCCGCATGTGCTGACGAAGCCGCCCCTGCTCATCGATCATTCGAAAGCGCAAACCGGGAAACTGTTGTTCAAGGTAGCTCACCACCTCGTCAACGGTTCGCCCTTCGCCTTCAACGTTGGCAAGTTGTCCGGTGTACGACCGCAGTGGGCTAGGGATACGAACCAGCATCGATCTCAGGCTCAACTGCTCGTGACGTGGACTGAATAGATCTCAGGAAGGTGAGCAACCAGACACGACCACGAGTCACCTTCGTCGAAACTGGCCCATACTTCGCCGCTGGTGGTCCCAAAGTACACACCAACAGAATCGTGATTATCTGTGGTCATAGCTTGTCGTTTAACGGTGAACCAACCGTTGTCTGGAAGTCCTGAATCTTGTCGAGCCCACGTGCTGCCCGCATCGGTCGTGCGATACACCGCGGGCCTGCCGTCTGGGCTAGTGCGAGGCCACACATCAGAGCCATCCATCGGAAACACCCACACCGTGTCTGGGTCTCGTGGATGTAACTCGATGGGAAACCCGATGTCTCCAACCGCTGACGGCATGTTGTCACCGATTCGCGACCACGAATCCGGTTGATCCGAATCTCGGTCGAGTCTGTAGATGCCACAATGGTTCTGTTGATACAGCCGATCCGGGCGTATCGGGTGAAGTCGAATGCAATGAGGGTCATGGCCAAACTCCAACTCGGCGTGCCCCAGCATCGGATGCATCGAACCCTTGTTAAGTGGCTTCCAATCAGCACCCCCATTGCCCGATTCAAACACCCCACCGGATGATAAGCCCAAGTACATATGGTTTGCATCGCGCGGATCAATAGAAATCGAATGCAGCATCGATCCGTCCGGCGTGTTTTGTTCTGGCCACTCGCACCAGGTAGTCCACATCGGATGATCGTTCCAACCATCAACAGGGGTCCAGGTGTCGCCGTCGTCGTCAGACCGGAACATCCCCTGCGGGCTGCCACCCAAGAACCACACTTCGGGCTGAGAAGCCAACCCGGGAGTCAGCCAGAACGCTGCCTTCAACGACCTAGCCAGTGGCTCGCCGGTGCGAAACGCAGGCGGCACGGAAGCCTCGTTCCACGTGAGACCACCGTCGTGGGAACGGAACACGGTGGGACCCAAATGGCCGGTACTGCATCCGGCCAGAACCAACCCCGGCGTCCGCGGATCGGGGACCACGTGTTGCGCGATATGACCAAGAAACGATGGAGCATCGAGGATCCAATGGGATCTGTCACTGGCCGATCTCAACGTGAAGATGCCTTTTCGGGTTCCCAGAAAGACCGTGGTTTCTATCGTCATGTACTACAGCTTGCTGTGTGAACTGGATGAGGTCAATGGTAGGTCGTCTCACCTACTTGGAACATGGAACACTCGTAGGGTGCCGTTGACCAACTTGCAACAGCTGGAAGCCGAGAGCATTCACATCATGCGTGAAGCTATGGCCGAGAGCGAGCGTCCCGTCATGCTGTACTCCGTTGGAAAGGACAGCGCCGTCATGCTGCATTTGGCCAGCAAAGCATTTTTTCCATCACGGTTGCCCTTCCCGCTGCTGCACGTCGACACCACGTGGAAGTTCCAAGCGATGTATCAATTTCGCGACGATATGGTTCGCAACATCGGAGCCGAACTGATCGTCCACCAAAACCCTGAGTGTGTTCAACTCGGTATCAACCCGTTCGACCACGGCTCGGCGGTACATACAGACATGTGGAAAACGGAGGGATTGAAACAAGCGATCGATCACCATCGATTCGACATTGCCTTTGGTGGGGCGCGCCGCGATGAAGAAAAGTCACGGGCCAAGGAGCGAATCTTCTCGGTTCGAAACGCGCAGCACCGATGGGATCCGAAACAACAACGACCCGAGCTGTGGCAGCTGTACAACGCTCGCCATCAACCGGGCGAAAGCATCAGGGTGTTCCCACTCTCGAACTGGACCGAGCTCGACGTCTGGCAATACATCGCCCGCGAGAACATCCCGACTGTCTCGCTGTATTTGGCTGCCGAAAGGCCGGTGGTTGAGCGAAACGGAACGCTCATTATGGTGGACGACGATCGGATGCGATTGCTGCCCAACGAAGTGCCAATGATCAAACAAGTTCGCTTCAGAACGCTTGGTTGCTATCCATTGTCGGGTGCCATTGAAAGCACCGCAACCACCCTGCCCGAGATTATCGGCGAGATGTTGATCTCGACCAGCTCGGAACGCCAAGGTCGACTGATCGATCACGATGGGGCGGCATCGATGGAAAAGAAGAAGCAAGAGGGATACTTCTAGTGAGTCCCGGTAATGCGCAGGGTCGAGTGGCGAGCGTAGCGAGTCCGATGGGCCCGAGCCCGATATCCGCGAACAGAGATGCGTACTTACGTTCACAGGAACAGAAATCCCAACTGCGCTTCATCACCTGTGGCAGCGTCGACGATGGCAAAAGCACGCTGATCGGGCGGCTGCTGTATGAATCGAAGTCCATCTACGACGATCATCTGTCGGCACTGACCGGAGACTCGCAGAAGTTTGGAACTCAAGGTGACCAACTCGACCTTGCGTTGCTGGTCGATGGGTTAGCCGCCGAACGCGAGCAGGGGATCACCATCGATGTGGCATATCGATACTTCTCCACCGAACGACGCACCTTCATCGTTGCTGATACTCCCGGTCACGAGCAGTACACCCGGAACATGGTGACCGGTGCGTCAACCGCCGAACTTGCTGTTGTCATTGTTGATGCGCGAAAAGGTGTGTTGACTCAGACAAAGCGGCATAGCTACCTGGCATCGCTGTTGGGAATTCGTCACATGATTGTGGCAATCAACAAACTTGATCTGCTTGCATATGATCAATCCACCTATCAACACATACAGCGCGACTACCTCGCGTTTGCGGAAACCATCGGACTGCGCGACGTGATTTGCGTTCCGGTCTCTGCGTTAAATGGCGACAACATTGTGACGAAGTCTGCGCACACGCCGTGGTACGACGGCCCCTCTGTGTTGCAGTACTTGGAGCAAGTGGTGGTCCAGCCCAAGGTCGATGGTCCGTTTCGGATGCCGGTGCAGTGGGTCAATCGTCCAGATTCGCAGTTCCGCGGATACTGCGGGCGTGTCATGGGGGGATCGGTGGCCGTGAATGATGCTGTCCGACTCGCGCCATCTGGTCATCAGTCAACCGTCACTCGAATCGCCACCGCAGACGGAGATCTTGAACGAGCCGTCAACGGTCAATCGGTGACGCTAGTTCTTGCTGATGAGCGTGACGTCAGTCGGGGAGACGTTGTCTGTTCAGTTGAAGATCCGATTGCCGTAGCTGATCAATTCGAGGCGCACGTTGTTTGGATGCACGAGACCAACATGCTGCCTGGTCGCTCGTATCTTGCAAAAATCGGAACCAGCGTTGTTGGCGCCACAATCACTCAAATCAAATACAAAGTGAACGTCAACACGATGGAGCATGTGGCAACCAAAACACTGCAACTCAACGAGATAGGCGTTTGTAACCTGAGCTTCGACAGAGCAGTTCCATTCGAGCCCTACGACATCAATCGAGACCTTGGCGGTTTCCTGCTCATTGATCGCATGACCAATGCAACGGTCGGTGTCGGCATGATTCACTTCGCCTTGCGTCGCGCTGACAACGTTCACTGGCAGGCCATCGAAGTGAACAAAGGCGCCCACGCTGACCTCAAAGGTCAACGACCCGGAGTGGTGTGGTTCACCGGTCTGTCTGGTGCAGGGAAATCAACCATTGCCAACATCGTTGAGCGCAAACTCCATGCACTTGGACACCATACGTACTTGCTAGATGGCGACAACGTTCGTCACGGTTTGAATCGAGATCTCGGATTCACCGAAGCTGACCGAGTCGAAAACATCCGGCGTGTGGCTGAAGTTGCCGGGTTGATGGTTGATGCCGGTCTCATCGTGCTGGTTTCCTTCATTTCCCCTTTCGAGGCCGAGCGACGATTGGCCCGAGAATTGGTTGAACCCGACGAGTTCGTTGAGGTCTACGTCGATACAACGTTGGCTGAAGCAGAACGTCGAGACCCGAAAGGTTTGTATCGAAAAGCTCGCGACGGTCAACTTCGAAACTTCACCGGAATCGATTCGCCCTACGAGGCGCCG
>JANMEI010000534.1:0-4501 GCA_031376865.1 Acidimicrobiia bacterium
CCGATATGTGGCTCTACCTTGAAAATCGACGCGGCTGACCGAGCCCCAATTAAGGGGGTCTTCTCGTCCTCGATCGCTGGGATGCCGAGTTGTTCAACCTGAGGTTCAACCACAACAGCCACCAAAACGACGAATGTCTACAGATGTGGGATGGTTCCGCACCCCAGGGTCATCGGCATCGGTCTGCGTTGACTTGATGGCATAAACAGCAATGGGTAGACACCGAACCCTTCGTATTGCTCGCCGGAAGTGCTGTCCGTCTGGCGGGGCTGCAGCCCGTACGATATGCCGTGCCGTTCGGACAAGACCCAAGCGATTCGAGCGGGGGCTCACGCACTTTTTTGCTTCGAGTCGCAGCGGTTTTGGGTTTGATCATCGCAGCAGTGGCAGTTGCCACATACCGAGGGTCTGGCAATTCCGCTGCCGATACAACGTCGACATCGTCCGTTGGTGCCAGTACCAGTGTCGACATCGCGAGCCTGGCCCCCTCAACCAGCAGTCCTCCAACAGCATCCAACATCGAGGGTGCACCTGTTCCGACACTTCCTGAAGACGCCCTTCCCGAGTTGGGTTTGGCGACGCCGCAATCAGCAGCTCGGAACCTCTGGGACTCATGGCGCGACCGCGATCGGCCCCGGGCGTTGCTGTATGCCAGTCCTGGCGCAGTTGACCGCCTCTTTGACTGGACGTGGGTTCCTCAAATTCGCCAGGCTGGCTGCACCCCCATCGAGGCGGGCTGGCTGTGCCGATTCGAGGGTCCGAAGCAACGGTGGGACAGCAGCATCGATGGAGATCCGGTGCGGGGCTATCGCGTCGTCGGGCTTCGGATTGGCGATCCGGTTGGTGATGTGATCGCCCCGGATTCACTGCCCACGGTCACTAATCTGACCCCCATAACGGGGCCTGATGGCAGTCCCACGAAACTCGGCCCGTCGGTGCCACGGGGCCTTGAAGGTTTCGAGACAACGACTTCGATACCGGTCACCAACCCTGATGGATCTCCTGCCGAGGTACCCGAAGACCTATCGAGCACGTCGACTACGGCCAAGCTCTCAACCGATGCCGGGTCGACGGTGTCGTCTTCAAAGCCGCGAAAGCGTCCATCAACCACTGTTCGAAAGAAGCCGAAACGCACAACAACGGTGGTCAACCAGTCAGGTGGAGCAGATCCTGGAACTCCCGAACCGGCGCCAGAGCGACCGGCGCAGCCGGCACCAGATAAACCGGCCCAACCTGCCGAGGAGCCACCGGCCCCATCAGATAACGGCCCGGTTCCCGTCGAAGGTGGCACGACGCCGGTTCCCAGTTAAGTTCAAGGTCGCTCTACGATCGGACGATGGCTACAGCAACTTGGAACGGAACCGTTGTCGCACAAAGCGACGACATTGTGGTGGTGGAGGGCAATAGCTACTTCCCGCGTGAGTCGGTCACCGCAGAACTCGCCGACTCGGCTACCACCACACACTGTGGGTGGAAAGGCCAGGCTAACTACTTCAGTTTGGTCGTTGACGGTCAGACCAACACCGATGCCGTTTGGTACTACGCAGCTCCGTTTGATGCGGCCAAAGAGATCGCCGGCCGCGTCGCGTTTTGGAAGGGCATTGTCGTCACCGAGTAACTCCGAAAGTTCGGTGTGTTCGGTGTGTACTTCAGTTACGACAGGCCGATATTGCGCGAGATTTGTTCAACCTGAGCACGAGCTTCGACGATGCCAACCGCGGTGTATTCGCGGATCAGCTTGATGGCATCGTCTTGGCGCCCAAAACGGATGAGTTGAGTTGCTTCCAGCATGTAGCTGGGCAGATCACTTTCGATGTAATCAAGGTGAAGGTGACGAAAGAGGAAATCCAACTTTCGTTCAAGCCGTTCGATGTCGCCTCTGAGGGCGTGGATGTTTTCGATGAACTCAGCCATATTGACCCTCTGGTGACCCTCCGGTGAGGAGAAGTATCGGCGTATGTCGCCGGCGACTTGAACCCTAACCGTGACTTTCATGCGATCGATTCGCCAATCCGTATCGGTGTGATGGATCTCATCGGAAATCACGCGATGGTCCGGGCTTCACGGCCATCGATAATCGATCGATTCGGTCAGCAACAATGTTGATCACGACCGGGGAAGCTCGATGTGGGCTGGTTCTATCTGACGACCAGCTTCCGTTGACAACTTCGTCGTCCCTGGCCACCGTCTCCATTCGTTCAAGACGCCC
Organism: Acidimicrobiia bacterium; assembly: GCA_031376865.1. Classification (GTDB taxonomy): domain Bacteria; phylum Actinomycetota; class Acidimicrobiia; order Acidimicrobiales; family JANYDT01; genus JANNBN01. The sequence goes on from JANMEI010000534.1 coordinate 2,210, forward strand.
TCGGACCAGCAATGCCGACGCACCCTGAGCAACCTGGCGATAACGGGCCCACGCTTGCTTCGAAACAATCACATTGATCAGACCCGTTTCATCTTCCAGGTTGATAAACGTGGTGCCACCAGCGGTGGAGGGCCGTTGTCGATGCGTCACGATGCCGGCAACTCGTACACGGCGGCCATGTTCGACCTGTCGGAGTTGATCTGATGCAACGACCCCAACCTTGGTGAGTTCGTCACGAAGCAATTCTGTTGGATAACCGTCTGGTGTTACTCCGGTTGCCCATAGGTCGGCCGCCATAGTTTCAACCGTGTCCATGCCGGGCAATGTGGGGGCATCGGCACCGGTGATCATCCCAGCCAAACGCCCCGGTCGATCGTGCACCACTGCGCCAACTGCCCACAGTGCCCGACGTCGATCAAGGGCGGTGCCATCTTCGGAGGTCAAACCGCTGAAGGCGCCGGCGGTAGCCAGTGCTTGCAACGCGGGAGAGGATGCTTCGGTGCGGCGGGCGACATCTCCTAAGTGCACATAAGGGCCGTTAGCAAGGCGCTCCGCTTCAATACGCTCAGCTAACGCCACACCGACGTGACGTACTTCAGATAAACCTAAGCGCACAGATGGTTGCGTAATGGTTGGGTCGGTGCCGGGATGGACAGATGACGGCTCTGGCTGATTCAACTGCTCTGGCTGATCTGACCATTCCAACGTTGCTGCCGCGTCTGACGCATTGATATCGGGGCCCAGAATAGTGACGCCATGTCGGCGAGCATCAGCGGTCAGTGATTGCGGCGAATAGAAGCCCATCGGCTGCGCATTGAGCAGGGCTGCGCAAAACGCGGCCGGGTAGTGGTACTTCATCCACGAGGACGAGTACACCAGGTACGCAAAGCTGACCGAGTGGCTTTCTGGAAACCCGTAGTTAGCGAACGCTGCCAGTTTGTCCCACAGAATGTCGATGACATCGGCAGTGAGCCCGTTGGATTGACACCCTGCATCGAACCGGGCGCGCAGTTTGGCCATTCGCTCGGGTGAGCGTTTGTTGCCCATAGCCTGACGGAGTTGATCTGCTTCAGCCGGGGTGAAGTTGGCAACATCGATCGCCATCTGCATGAGCTGTTCTTGGAAGAGCGGAATGCCAAGGGTCTTTGCTAACGACTTCTCTAACAGTGGGTGAAGATACGTCACTGCCTCTAAGCCGTTACGGCGGCGAATGTAGGGATGAACCGAACCGCCTTGGATAGGGCCGGGACGAATCAACGCAATCTCGACCACCAGGTCGTAGAACCGGCGAGGGCGCAGTCGTGGCAGCGTGGCCATCTGCGCGCGGCTTTCAATTTGAAACACACCAACGGTGTCCGCCTGGCAGAGCATTTCGTAGACGTCATCTTCTTGTGGGATGAGCGCCAGATCGATGCTGACCCCGTGGTGTTTGCCGATGAGATCGACCCCATAATGCAACGCGCTCAACATGCCGAGGCCCAGCAGATCGAACTTGACCAGGCCAGCCGCGGCACAGTCTTCTTTGTCCCATTGCAACACGGTGCGCAAGGGCGTGGCGTTTGCTTGCCCTGCGGCTGATCCGCGACGCAACACGCCGCCGGTAGTGCTCGCCCCAGCAGTTTTCGTTGCGTTACCGATCTCTGCGTCGCTAGCGAACCGTCCCCATTCAACCGGACACACTTCGACAACAGGTCGATCGCACAGCACCATGCCACCAGAATGGATGCCAAGGTGCCGGGGGAAATCTTCTACTTCAGCAGCAAGAGCCAGAACCGATTGAGGAATGGCGTTGCAGTTTTGCGGACCGCTCTGCTCACTGCGTTGTTGTTCGGCGGTCTTCTCGACGCGACCCCACCCATCAACCTGCTTGCCCCATGCATCGAGTTGACCGGGCGAATGGCCCAACGCACGACCCATGTCGCGAATTGCCGAACGACTTCGGTAGGTAATGACGTTGGCGACCTGTGCAGCGTTCTCGCGTCCATATCGTGCGTAGACATACTGAATGACTTCTTCGCGTCGCCCAGACTCGATGTCGATATCAATGTCGGGAGGCCCATCGCGTTCGGGTGACAGGAAACGTTCGAACAGCAACCCCAGCGAGACTGCATCGGCGTTGGTGATTCCCAACGCATAACACGCTGCAGAGTTAGCCGCAGATCCACGCCCCTGGGCATAGATGTTGGCGCGTCGGCAAAACTCAACAAGATCCCACACGATCAGAAAGTAGCCAGCGAATCCCAGTTGCTCAACGAACGCCAACTCGTGATCTATTTGCCGGTAGGCCCCAGG
>JANMEI010000052.1:0-3369 GCA_031376865.1 Acidimicrobiia bacterium
CTCGGGGCTGGCGATGTCAATTGCGGCGAGCTCATCGGCGGTGATCATGTGTGTTCCAGATACCGGTTCAGTTCCCACTTGGTGACTTCGTCCACGGCATCAGCAAGTGGCTCTTGTGACAACGCCAATTCGTTGCGACACATGGTGACAAAGTTCGCCGAAAACTCGCGACCCAACATGACAGCCATCTCGCTGTCGGTGAACGCGTCGAGTGCTTCGGTCATTGACGCAGGTAACGCTGGCGCAGTGCCTGGGGTTTCGTACCTGTCGCCACGTGAGATTGGCTCGAGGTGGCGGCGTTGCGACAGACCATCATGACCAGCAGCCAGCACAGCGGCTATGGCGAGATACGGGTTGGCGTCAGCTCCCGGGCAGCGAAACTCCACCCGGTTCGCGGCTCCGGCATGCAGGGTGAGGCGAGCCATCACCGTTCGGTTATCGGCCCCCCAATGCACATGCGTTGGGCAGAACGTATTGGCGACCACTCGCCTGAAGCCGTTTGGAGTTGGTATGCCAATGAGTTGCATCGCCCGCGCATGGTGCAACAATCCAGCGGTCCAATGCGACATCACCTCATTTGGCTGATCTGGTGCTGCTGCACCAAACACGTTGCCATCCTCACCATCCAAATCGGTTTGACTTCGCAAACTCGTATGGATGTGCATTCCGCTGCCGCTCTGGTTGGCATATGGCTTTGGCATGAAACTGGCGCGGGCACCATGCTGCACCGCCACTTGCTTCACGATCGATTTGAACAGCACCGTGTTGTCGGCAGTGGTCAATGGATCTGCCGGACCAAAGTTGATTTCCAACTGACCCGGCCCGTACTCAGCATTGGATGATTCCAACGGAATGCCCGCCCCAAGGATGCCAGCGCGCATATCAACAACCATTGCTTCGACGTCGAGTGCATCGGTGAGCGAGCTGTACTGAACGTGCTGTTGAAGGGGCTGCCAGTCCGAGGTGAATAAATAGCACTCAAGCTCGGTTGCCACAATTGGCGCGTAGCCATGCCCTTGCACTTGCGCATCCTGGGCTTTCAAGATTTGGCGCGGGTCAAGTTCGTGCGGCGTTCCGTCTTCGTGCACGGAATCGGTAAACACCAGGGCGTAACCCGGGCGATGCGTGAGGATACGAAACGTGGAGAGGTCAGGCACCAGGTGCATATCGAGATAACCCGTGCCCATATTGATAGCGGGCGCATCGACAATCTCGCACAATGGATCAAACACGTAAATCGCGTCAGCGATGTTGACCCCACCCGTTGCAACGCTGTCGAGAAACCGTTGCGCTGGAATCCGCTTGCCGCGCAAGTGACCGTACGTATCGGCGATCGCAACTTCGATGGTGTGAATGCCATTGTCATCGATCCGCTTCTTCAAGATATCGAGTTGCGTGCTGATCATGTTGTCCTCTCGATCGATTCTCCACCATCGGGGCCGACTAGCCTGAGAATAGATCATTGATCAAAGAATTGCGCACAAACACCTTCGCTGGCAGATACCGTAAAGGAGTGACCGCACCCCTTGCCGGAATCGTTGTCGTCAGCGTGGAGCAAGCGGTCAGTGTGCCGTTCGCCAGCCGCCAACTTGCAGATCTCGGGGCAACAGTTCTGAAGATCGAACGGCCCGATGGTGGCGATTTTGCCCGTCACTACGACGGCAACGTTGGCGGACAGTCCGCGTTCTTCGTGTGGGCAAACCGGGGAAAGTCCAGTGTGGTACTCAACACCAAAGATGACGACGATCGCTCCCGGCTCGATTCGTTGCTCAGCGGAGCTGATGTGTACCTCCACAACATGGCACCTGACGCTGCCGTACGTTCCGGCCTAGACGTTGATTCGATTCGAGCCCGTTTCCCGGCCATCATTGCTGGATCGGTCTCTGGATACGGCGAAGGTGGGCCCCGCTCATCAGACAAGGCATACGACCTTGCTATCCAGGCCGAAGCTGGCGTGTTCGACGTGACCGGCGATGGCGAACAGCGCGCCAAGGTTGGACTTTCGATTGCCGACATCGCTGCGGCAATGTATCTCTTCAGCGGGGTGTTGGCTGCACTGGTACGGCGCGAACGAACCGGCGAAGGGGCAACGGTAAAGATCTCGATGCTGGAAGCGCTTGCCGAATGGATGCAGGCACCGTTGCTGAACGCACACGCCATTGGGCACACGCCGCCACGGACTGCACGTCGACATGCGGTCATCGCTCCGTACGGAACGTTCAGTTTGGCCGATGGGAGCGAGCTCCTTCTCGCCGTACAAAACAATGCCGAGTTTGAGCGACTCTGCTGCATCGTATTGATCCAGCCGGAATTGGCCACCGATGTTCGGTTTGCCACAAACAACGTGCGCATAGAACATGTCGATGCACTGGAAGCGATCGTGAATGCCGGGTTTCGTTCCGCCTCCCCCGAAGAGATTCGGCAACGTTTGCGCGACGCAGACCTTGCAATCGCGAGCGTCAACACCTTGGCTGATGTTTGACAACATGAACAGCTTCGAGCCCGAGACAGATTTGTCACGACCGAACTACCGGGTGGCGGCTCGGTTGAGACCTTGCGGCTCCCCATCGACATGGACGGACTGGGGCAAAGTGAGGCCACCGTGCCTGACCTTGGACAATCCTTGCCGTAACGCCTAATACGACCGCGGGAGCCCCATCACGTTTTGACCGAGATATGCCAGCACCAGATTGTTGTTGATCGGGGCAACTTGATACAGGCGGGTTTCGCGGAATTTGCGTTCGATGTCGTACTCGACTGCAAACCCAAATCCGCCGTGGGTGTCAACGCAGGCGTTAGCTGCTGCCCACGATGCCTCCGATGACAGGAGTTTCGCCATGTTGGCTTCGGTGCCGCATGGTCGGCCAGCGTCGAACAGTGCAGCTGCGTGCTTTCGCATGAGATCTGCAGCACTGAGTTGGGCATATGACTTGGCCAAGGGAAACTGCACACCTTGGTTGGCACCGATCGGCTTTCCAAACACTTGCCGTTCGTTCGCGTACGCAACCGCTTTGTCCAGGAAGAACCTCCCGTCACCTATGCACTCGGCGGCGATGAGTATCCGTTCGGCGTTCATGCCGCTGAGGATGTACGTGAAACCCATACCTTCTTCACCCACAAGTGCTGCTTCTGGGACAATCACATCATCGAAAAACACCTCGGTCGAGTTGTGGTTCATCATCGTCTCGATAGGACGAATCGTGACGCCGTTACCGACTGCGATTCGAAGGTCAACGATAAACACCGACATACCATCGGACTTCTTGGTCACTTCTTCATAGGGTGTGGTGCGAGCGAGCACGATCATCAAATCGCTATGTAGTGCTCTTGAGGTCCAGATCTTTTGACCGTTGATCTTCCAACCATCCG
>JANMEI010000609.1:0-3543 GCA_031376865.1 Acidimicrobiia bacterium
CGCTGTCGAGCACGCACCGTTCCGGTAGTACTTCCATCAGTGCACGTACTACTTCAGGGAAGTACCGGGTGAGGGGCTTCTCGTTCCGGCTTCCGAGCATGACGGCATCACTGCAACGAAACACGATTGACCGGAACCCATCCCACTTCGGTTCATAGATCCAACCGCCCCCGGTCGGGAGCTGATCTTGTTTGGCGAGCATCGGCGACAGCGGTGGTCTTACCGGCAGTTGCTCAAACAGATTTGACTCTTCGCTCGTCATGACCGGATCGTAGCTCCTACGACAGGGTGGGAAACTGCATCGCCCAACGCACGCCGGTCCGCATTTTCAGTGCGCCAGATTTGTACGCGTACGTATTGTCTCGGAGTCGTTCAATTGCAGCGGGACGGGAGTAGACACCACTCGCCTCCCGCTCAAGGCATTTCCGAACGGACTCCAACGGCCGTGTGCCCAGCACGACGAACCCGGCACGCGTGAGGACGACGAGAACTTCTCCCGGTGTCATCGGGCCACCGTGACGAATGATCAGGACACACGCTTGCCTCAACCGCGATGCGCCCAAATACTGAGGCTCATCGGCAGTTGGGATGATCGACCTCCATCGCTGTCGATCTGAATCTGGACTACCGGTTCCATATTGCATGGGCCCCATCGTGCCAGGGAGGTGTGACAGTCAAGGGCGAGCGCAGCGATACCGCACACAAGCGTGCCATGATACGGCGCGTCGTTGCTCGGTCAAGAATGCGCCATATCATGGCATTCCCCGATGGCATCTCTGCGAGTAGCCGGGCAAAAACAGATCGCACTTCATCACCAATCCGTCAGGCTCCAAGAAGACCACTGGGATATCTCGCTGCGTCCGCTGTTGATAGGACCCGTAACTCTTATAGGCGCTCACGATGGCGGGCCACAGGTTGGCCTTTTCAGAAGCGGTTGCCACGCGGGCAGTCATCGAAGTTTGCGGCCCGCCCTTGTATCGCACCAAGACCTGAGGCTGCGCCTGTAGGTTGCAGAACCATGCCGGATGATGGTCATCACCACCTCGCGACGCAATCACAACCAGGGTGGTCTCGCCTTCACCCAGTTGCAACGGAGAAGTCAAGATGACCATTCGGGCTTGGCCAGACTTTCGCCCTGTCGTTGTGAGTTCGAGCACAGGCATGATCGCTGTCCAACCCAACTTGCCACCGGACAACTTCATCACAGCACGATGGGCGCCGTTCAGGAACTTAAACGCCAGATCGCTCGGCAACTTCGCCCCGCTCGCTCGAACTCAGTTCGCCATCCAATCGTCCGGTGTCAACCAACCAGTGCACCGCATCACGAATCGTTTCGGAAATTGGCCGATATGAATAGCCAAGTTCAGCTGTCGCCTTCGCTGAGGTGATGTTGCAATTGGACTGCAACACCCGCACAGCGTAGGCAGTAAACGGCGGCTTAATCTTGAACGGCAGGCAGGCGCTCTCGGTAATCCAAGCAGCACCCAACGCAACGCGCTGCGGGATCTTCACCCGCGGCTTGCGCATCGTAGGAAGCGTCGCGTGTAAGTCCGCGAAGAACTCCGACAACGACATCTTCTCGCCGGCCAAAATGTATCCCTCACCAGCACGACCTCGTTCGACGGCCGCAATCATTCCAGCAGCCACATCGCGAACATCAACGAAGTTGTACTCGCCGTCGATGTAAAACGGTTGCTCGTTGTTTCCATACTCGCGTATCAACCGACCCGCTTCAGAGCCTTTGAAGTCAAACGGACCAAGCACACCAGACGGAAACACCATCACCGCGTCAAGTCCGCGCCGGTGGGCATCAACGACGAGTTGTGTTGCTGTTGCTTTGGTTTGCGCGTATGCCCCAAACAGCTCGGTGGAATGAAAGTCCTCCTCCTCGCGGATGGTGCGTCCGTCTTTATAGTCCGGCAACGCATGAACAGAACTGGTGTACATGAGCCGCTGCACACCAAACGCTTCACAGGCATCGATCACGTTTTGCGTACCGCCCACATTGACGTCTTCAAGCACCTTGTCGCGGAACGACGAAATGGAAACGATCCCACCAAGGTGCATCACGGTCTCAGCGCCACGCACGGCTTCAGCCACGACATACGGGTCGCGAAGATCGCCCCGCATGACTTCAACGTTGAGATCCCGGAGATAGTCCGGCAGGTCAGCCTGGACCAGAATACGAACATCGTCGCCTCGCTCGACGAGCTGACGCACGAGAACATTGCCAATGTGGCCGGTCGCTCCGGTGACAAGAATCATCATCTACTTGTCGGTTGCCGATCACCGATTGTTCATCCGCAAAGTTGAGGGTTGCGCGACGAGAGGTCACCTGATTGGATGAAATTGTGTTTGATGCCAGCCTCTTCGAGCAGTACTTGCGAAGTGATCTTGAGAAACGTCAGCTCACATTTGCTGGCCCATTGCCAACGCTGGTTGACGAAGACGGTCGAGAGTTCTATGTCGGCAATCTTGCTCAAAGTTGTGGATCTGCACCCCCCACCGAATGGCGCCGGATCATTCGAGAGTTCTTGGATTCGTTTGAATCGATTGATTCCTTTGTAGCGATCAGCCCCGACGTTGCCCGGATGAGTCTTCGGTTGCGGCTCTACAACCTTGCTGATGACCGATTGGGCGTTGCGTCGGATAGCGCAACCGCATTGCGGGTGATGAAAGCTGCGGTTCATTGGCCAGCGCTTCCTGGCCTGCATTGGGTGTTGTTCGTGAAGCGCGGAGGAGCGGCGCAAAACGTATTGCTCGAACAGCTCGTTGGTTGGGGACTTGCGGTTGACGAAGCGTGGCAGTTGGCGAAGAAGCACACGCTTCGCCACGATGCCGGCGAGCTGACCGAGTACGACGACATGGCTGCATACTCGGGTGACTCGATGTTCACCACTGGTGGTGTGTTGCGGTCACAACGTTGGCTGGCGAATGCAACACAAGGGCTATTTGTGAGTACACCTACCCGGCATCACGTGTTGGCTCGCCGGGTTGACCGTGATGGCGTTGCCTTGCTCTCCAATTTTTTCCAGATGACGCTCGACGTGTACGAGGCAGGGCCCTATCCCCTGAGTACTGACGTCTGGTGGGTGCCACCAGCTGGACCCGGAGAGCGCGGCGAATTGGCCGAGCTGATCCGGTTGGTTTCCAATGGGATCAACGAAGACGGTCAGACCACATGTGGACTGGCTCCTGGCGAGCGGCTCGAAGAAGTGCTGCGTGATCTAGAGCTGCAATAGATCTTGCATGGTGGCTGCATTACGCACCGCAAAATCCTGCCAGCAGTTGTTGAACAGCACATGCACTTCATCAGTCGAGCTTGCCAGCGATTGTACGCGCACTGACCAATCTTCTAGTTCCTGTTGGCTGTAGTCGTAGCGAAAGCGTTCAGCAGCAGTGATGCCACGTTTCGTCCAGTTCTCGTCGTTATGACCGTGAAACCGGATGATGGCCAACGGACTGGTGGCAGCAACGATTGGTGGCACAGACGACTCGAAACCCTGAGGTTCGTCGACACAGACAAACGGTAGACCCTGATCC
>JANMEI010000646.1:0-2185 GCA_031376865.1 Acidimicrobiia bacterium
TCGTTCAGACGATGACACCGCTGTGATCGCCGCCCGTCACGGAGCAACCGTTTGGTCCTCCGGTGACTGGATGGGTCGATTTGGGCCGAGCCGCGGTAAGGGCGACGCCCTCTGGCGTTCAGTCGCAGCAAGCACGGGCGAGATTATTGTCTGGTGCGACGCGGACTTAACGGACTTTGATCCGTCGTTCATTTGGGAACTCTTGCGTCCGATGCTCCTCGACGATGATCTTCAACTCGTCAAGGGCTTCTTCGACCGCAACGCAGTAGGCACGGTAGGCGGAGGGCGAGTCACCGAACTTGCTGCCCGTCCGTTGTTGTCAGTGTTGTTCCCTGAACTCACCGGAATTCGACAACCGCTATCTGGCATGGCGGCGATTCGCCGCAGTGCCGCTGAAGCGCTGTCGTTCGAAGCTGATTACGGAGTAGATGTCGGACTTCTCATCGGCGTCTACCAACGATTTGGTCGGGAAGCGATTGGCGAAGCCGATCTTGGCCCGATTGACCATCGACATCGTCCCCTGAGTGAACTTGGCCCGATGGCCGCTTCTGTTCAGCGAACGATCCTTCGTCGTGCTGGTGTGATTGACGATGAGCCAAGCCTGGCTTCTGGTCCAATCAGGCCTGCTCTTGATACGGTCACCGGTTACCGACGGGTCCGGCAGCGCAGCCTGCTTCGACCTGCCTAAACCCGGTGGTTCATTTTCTCGGCTCGCGCTGACTGGAACGGCAGCGGCACGGGCTGTAGAGCTCGCCTCGGAGCCTGGCCTCGTTGCCTGGTCAGGCTCCAAAGCGTTCGTTTGGTAAAGCAAACGGAACATTGGCAAGAACTGCAACAGGGTCCGCGCTCCACTTCAGGGCGCGGATTTCTGTTTCCGTTCGGCGTGATGAAAAGGTACGCAGCGCATCAAACGCGGTTGATTCGAGCGTCAACGTTGGGGTGGCGTCACGACATGGCACCTCGATCTCGTCGAGGACCATCTCCAGCGCAATTTTTGCGCTCATTCGGTTCTGGATAAACGCAATGCCGACCCAAACCGCATCCGAGTCGCGGGCGCCGGGTTGATTAAAGGTGAAGCGAAGATCATGCTCATGGGTGACAACATCGAACACCCCTTGCGCGCCAGCTAGTCCGATCTTGGTGAATCGATCTTCAACGAACGGCGCAAAGGTGTTCCAGTCTTCCAACAGCTGTTGGCCGCTGATGTCAGCGCGCTTATCAACCTGAACTTTGGTCCATTCGTCGGTTCCGGCTCCCGCCAGGTTTCCGTTGACGGCATCGTCGACGACTCCGACGAGGTGGGCCAGGGTTTGTCGGACGGTCCATTCCGGGCAATGGGGGACAACCCGTTCCCAATCGGAGTCATTGATGGGACTCAGCAGAGCAGTCAGTCGCTCCCGCACCCCTCGATAGGCAGCGCCCACATCAATCGCAGCCAACTTTGCGTCAAAAGCAGTTTCAGTCACCCTTGCTTTCTAGCAACCCCCAAGCCCCTCAACCCCAGCGCGCGTGAAACATGCGTTTTCCACACGTGAAACATCTGAACTGCTCTGCGAGCCACTTTCAAATGTTTCACGCGCGGCTGGAGGATGTTTCACGCGCGGAAGGTGGGGGGTGTCGACAAAAAAGAGGTTGCTGAAAGAGGGGGTTGCAAAAACCACCCGCTGTCTGGCATGGTGTAACCCGTGAACCGCAACACCCCTATTTTCGCTGTAGTAGTACTCAGGTAGCCACGCTGCCCACATAGCTGCGTGCTCCCACCTCCGGCATCGCCGGGGGTTTTTTGTTTTTCCCGTAGAATTTCCTGCTCACCAAACCCGCACCATCCCTCCACTCGACCCCTCCACTCGACCCCTCCGCTCGACCCTCACCATGAACAGATCAGAAGGAACACCATGAAGCTCACCGGCGCTCAAGCCCTCATCAAGAGCCTTGAAATGTGCGGCACCGAAGTGATTTTCGGTTTGCCGGGTGGGTGCATCCTGCCCGCCTACGACCCGTTGCTCGAGTCGAGCATTCGCCACATTCTCGTGCGCCACGAACAGGGTGCAGGCCATATGGCCGAGGGGTACGCCCACGTGACGGGCAAAGCTGGCGTGGCAATGGTGACCTCGGGCCCGGCGGCCACCAACATGGTGACCCCCTTGTGCGACGCCTATATGGATTCGATTCCAATGGTGTGCAT
>JANMEI010000648.1:0-11443 GCA_031376865.1 Acidimicrobiia bacterium
GGAGCTGATCGTGATGGGCCTCAGCCCCGACGAGTCTGACTCGCCGGACTGAGTTCGCCGGCTTGACCTACTGAAGTACTCCCAACGGGATTCGAACCCGTGTTACCGCCGTGAAAGGGCAGCGTCCTAGGCCACTAGACGATGGGAGCCGGACTGGAACAGCGTAGTAAACAAAATCCAGGTGCTGCACCAGGTTTTGCCGTGCTAGTTTCGTACTCCGCAGCACGGACCTGTGGTGCAGCTAGGAGTGCACGCCGCCCTGTCAAGGCGGAGGCCGCGGGTTCAAATCCCGTCAGGTCCGCTACTGAACTCGCCCTCCCCCACCGGAGGGCGATTCGGTTTCCAAGGTCGGATAGCTCAGTTGGTAGAGCGCACGCCTGAAAAGCGTGAGGTCACCGGATCGACACCGGTTCCGACCACTTCAGATGTAGGGCGAGCGGGCCCACGGCAGATACTTACTTTTTCCGGTCTGTGCCGACCTTGCGAGCTTTCGCCAACTGACCGAGCTTTCGCCAACCAGCCGAGCTTCCTGACACCGCATGTCGCCCAGTTCGCCCTGAAACGGACGCCAACAACCGTCGGAACCAAGCAAGAGCTTCCCCAAAAGTAGGGTTGGGCTTCAGGCGCTACGTTCCCATAGTTCGACGGCATTGGTCCAAGCCGTTGCAACCGTTCGTTATCGTTGCCATGGTCGTCGTGATGGCCTGGGTCATCGAAGGGCGAATGCACCTTCTACCCGGACTGGCCGGGATGGCTGCGGTGCGAATGGTCACACATCAGCACCGGGCCTTGGTTCTTCGATTTGCCACCGGGCTGCCGAGAAACCGGCATCGAAGAACTGGTCGAGGTAATGGTGCCTTCAGGATCTACGAAGCAGAACTCCACGCCGCTTCAAATTGAAGCTCGTGAGGTCAGGAACGTGAATCGCGGATGAAGTACCAGCCGTCTTGCAGATGCCGTAATTCGGCGTCGTAGCCAAAGTGCGTTTCAAGAGTGGTGGGACTTGGTTTGTTGTCGAACCACACAATGGTTGCGAAAGTCTCGAAGTCGCCAGCGATGGCCGGCAACCCACACGACACCCGGTAAAGGTTGGAGTCGAAGGCCAGTGTCCCACTCCGTCCAATCTGGCCACGAACATTCCTCAACTCGGATCAAACCAAGTTGACGCGGAGCAGCGTGCCGCGAGGCGGACCTGGAAAGCAACCGATCGAATGCTGGTTGACTGACGCGAAATCGGGCTTCGCTCACGAAGCTGGAAAACACAAGCGGCAATGGACCCATGAAGCAGATGACAGAAATCCCAAGCGGACCCATCCATCCCCCCATCGAACTTCCGTAGCTCTTCATTGCCGACAGCCAAACCGCCAGTATCAAGGCACCAAACAAACCGAGGGTGATCCAAATGGCGGTTTCAAGTGGAGTCGTAAACATCGAAGCAACGTGGAGACCAAGCAGGCCAGCAGCAACCCACGCCAGGTGACGCCAACGCAACCGCTGTCTGATTGATAGACCTTCGGCAACCTTCACGTTCACAGACTATGCGCGGGTCCAGATTGATCCCGAGGCGTAACGACGAAGACCTAATGAAAAGGTCCAGTAAGCAGCAGTCACAAATGCCATCACGGCTCCGGTCATGGCCACGGCAAGGCGCGGTTGGAAGTTATCGATCAGCTGTGCAGGAACAGTCGAGATAAATGCGGCCGGGACCACGGTGTACACCAGCAACCGGGCTCCACCACCGAACAGGTCGAGTGGGTAGTTACTCAGCAGCAGGATGGTGTGGAACCCGAGTTCGCTGGCATCGGACCGACCACCAAAGAATGACAGCGACCCAACCAACACCAAAAAGCTGGTGAGCAACAACACCGCCCCGATGACCGATCCTATGTACACCAACGTTCGCATTGGAGTCGGGTTGCCAGCAATTGCGAATAGCCCCACACCGAAGATGGTGTCCCCCAAGTTGGTTGGCTCGACTCGGCGAAACAGTAAGTACCCCAACGGATGGACCGGCAAGGTCAACGCTTCGTCGAGCCGCCCATCCGACGCCAATGCACCAAGGTGGCGGGCGTTCGACAACATGCCGAGCACGATACCTCCAGCAGTTGTTAAGACAGCCTGAAGGAGGAAGATCTTGGATCGATCCCATCCACCCACGGTGCCGGTCGCCCGGAAGAAGATCAGCCAGAACCCAACCCAGGCAAGATCGTTGAAGATCATCACGCCAACCTGAAACACCACGGCTCGCTTATTGGCGGTCTGCTCGGCAAACGCCGCGCGCGATGTCGCTGAGATGCAACGCAACAAATGAGTCATCCGCCGACCACCTGCAAGCGTCGCTCGCCGAGTGCAAATATGGCGACACCGAGTGCAGACAACACCACCAACCACACCAGTTGGATGAGGAGTAACGATGGCTCTAGGTGACCCGAAGCTAAACGGGCGGGGGCATAAGCCATTGACGGAAACGGGGTGCCCATGGCTACACGGCGAAGCGCGCTTGGGAGCACTTGAATGGGCAACAACATGCCTCCCAGCATGAACACCAGTTTCTGATACAAAAACCACGATGCCCCGGTGTGACGTAACCAAAACGCCAATGCGGCAAAGCAGTGCTGGGCAACCACGTTCAGCGCAACTGCGAGCAGCATGCTGGGTACGGCAAGGAACAGCGCCGCTACGTTTGGTGGTGCGCCAACTAACCACCAACTCATCACGCAACCGATCGTGGCGCACACACCAATTCGTGGCAACGTGCGGCCCACTTGATCAGCGACTCGCAGTCCCACCACCGAGATCGGACGCAACAACTCCACTGCTATTCCTCCCGAGACGATATCTTCGCTGACGTCTGCAATCATGCGACTGTTGAGGGGAATCGTGACTGCTTCAGAGGTGGCGATGTACCAGGTCAACGCTGCGGCCGAGTATCCAACAATGGACCCCGTTGCTGCTGCGCCGACGCGCCACAAACCGCCAAGCACGCTGACCACGATCACGTAGATCGCAGAATTGACCAACATGCCAGCACGGTTTGCGAGCATACGAATCGCCGACAACCGCATCGTGGTGAAGGCCGTCGACAGCCTCATGGTTGTGTCGTCGATGCGGTCGATGTTGGTTGTTCGTAAATCTCGGAGATGACTGCTTCCAACGGAGGATCGGTGACCGTGATGTCAGTCACCTCAGGCCCCATGAGTAGCACATCAAGCACCGAACGGATCGACGAAACTGACGTATCAACGGTCAGCTTCATTCCAACATCTGTATGTTCACTGACCGTTACACCCACTGGCAGGTTTGGATGTATCGGGCAAGTCATCGAAACCTCAATGACTTTCGAAGCAAGCAAATTCCTACGCATCGTTGCAACTTGATCGTCATAGATAACGGTTCCATGGTTGATGACGATTGCTCGTTCAGCAACGTGTTCGATATCAGCCACATCGTGAGAGGTGAGAAAGATGGTGGTGTTGCGCTCTTCGTTGACCCGGACCAACAGCTCGCGAAACAGTTGCTTGGCCAACAGATCTAACCCGATGGTGGGTTCATCAAGAAACAACACTTCAGGCTGATGCAACATGCAGGCGGCCAACTCGCAACGCATTCGTTGCCCCAATGACAACGTTCGAACCGGTGCATCGATTAGCTCAACTGCGCCTAACAACTCGGCTAGCTCGCTAACACGCGTGCGTTCGGCGGCAGCATCGAGGTTGTAAATCGACGCCAGCATCCGGTAACTCTGACGGGGAGTCAGTTCAGACCAGAACATGGATCGTTGCCCGAAGAGGGTGCCGATTCGCGATGCCAACTGGCGTCGTTCTTTCCAGGGAGTAAGTCCGAGTACCAAGGCATCCCCATTCGTTGGCGTGAGAATCCCCGTCAACATTTTGATCGAGGTGGACTTGCCTGCTCCATTGGGGCCGATGTAAGCCAGACGTTCGCCTTGTTCAACCGAAAATGAAATGTCACGAACGGCTTCTGTCGTTGTGCGTTTGTGGCCGCGACCTGCGTGGAACGCCTTGTTCAACTGTCGTGTTTCGATGGTCACCCCACCACAATGCCCGACAACCGCACCAAGCTCCTGGATTTATTGGACGAACCCTCTCACCGCCCACTTTCAAGCTCGTACCGAATTCCATCGAGTAGCCAGCGCAAGCCAGTTGGATCGGTCGCTCCATGAGCGGTGATTGCTTCACCGATAACTTGCGCCACGACTGCACGAATTGCGCTTGTGGCTTGCTGCATCGAGAATCCTTCGGACATCAGCAAACCAGCACAGTGAGTGAAGGAAGCCGTGATGTTGGGGCCGTCAGTTGGAGAGTCGAATAGCCGAGCCGTCCCGGGGTGCTCAGCTATGACCCGGGCGACACCTGAACCAATCGTCTCAAGCGCCGAGATTGCCCGCTTCTTTCGTTTGATGTCTTTTGCAACTCCTTCCAGAAGCGTGTCGGGGACCAGAGAGAGCAACTCGGCCTTGTCCTTGACGTGCCGGTACAGCGTCATAGGTGCGACACCAAGTTCGTCTGCTACCACCCTCATCGTGCAACCATCGAGGCCCATTCGATCGATGACGCGAACCGCGGCCAAAACGATCTCGCCGATGGACATTATCGACGGCCGGCCCGGTCGTCTCTTGGCGTCGATCACACATTCACCGTAGCAAAGCAGTCGTCCCAACAGTTTGCGTACATTGATATCGTTATTACATGCGCCTTCATCCACCTCTGCAGTTGATTGCTCTTTTCCTGGTCGCAGGGGCATGTTCCTCCGGGCCAAATCAATCACCGACGGAAACGTCATCACTCACGCAGTCCGACACCACCACAGCCCGCGCCATCAAGTCATCAACTGCGGTGACACGGAAATGTGGTTTCGAAATGCCCGGAGTCACGGATACGCAGATGGTTCGTTGCTTCAGTGTTTCAGTTCCGCCTCGAGTCGAAGGCACTTCCATGAAGGATCTGGAGTTGTTTGTGACGGTGATCGGCAAAGAAAAGCCTGGCAACCCCGACCCGATCTTTCATGTACCGGGAGGGCCGGGGGCGAGTTCCGAGGCCTACGCCCCAATTTTGGGATCCACATACGTTCCACTTGCAGTAGAACTCGATCGTCAAATCTTCTTTGTTGACCAACGTGGAACAGGTCAATCACTCCCGTTTCTCACCTGTGACGACCCGAAGAAGCCTCGTGACTGTGTCGACGAATGGAAATCGGCGGGTTTGGACACGAAGGCATTTACGACTGCTTTCGCCGCTGACGATATTGCCGACGTAGCTGCTGCGTTTGGTGCCACAAAGGTAAACCTCTGGGGTGCGAGCTACGGAAGTCGACTTGCTCTCGAAACAGTTCGCCGTCATCCCGATATCATCCGTTCGCTTATAATCGAGTCAGTTGATTCGGCCGATACGCCGCTCGACAAAATCGCAGGGGTTCGAGGTGCCCTCGGCCGGATTTCGGCTCGATGCAAATCCGACCCCGCATGTTCCAAGTTGACATCGGACCTCGCAGCGGATGTGGACCGAGTTGCATCGCAACTGTCATCGCGCCCGTTAACGACGAGCTCCGGAAAGATGGATGCCACAGTATTCGCGGACACCACTCAGCAACTCATGGAAGCCTCTATCGGACGCTCCACCGTTCCATTGTTTGTCAACGCCGTTTCACGAGGCGATGTTGCAACGGTCGACGCTGTGCTGCTCTCGCTGTCGGCCGAACCTGCGCTCACCGGAAAATTTTCGGTGGGTATGCAACTGCTGACGAACTGCTCCGATATCGCTCCATTTGGAGCAAGCAAACGGCTCTCGACTTTGGAACCACCAGATGATGCGCTGTTTGATCGATCCTCGTTTGCCGCAATGTCGGACCTCGCCGACGAAACGTGCGCCCCGTGGAAGCCAGGCACTGCATCGGTCGATCTCGTGACCTCGGACAAACCAACCCTCATCGTGGCCGGCTCGGACGACTCGAACACGCCGGTTGAGAATGCAACACGCGTGGCTACGAAACTCTCGGCAAGCTCTGTTGTCGAATTTCCCGGCTACGGACATTTTCCGCTTCATCGAGGTGGCAACCCCTGCGCCGCCGAGATCTTTGTTGCCTTCATTCAACAACCTCTCCAGTCCGTTGACCAACGTTGCGTGACCGAGGGTGCCGTGTATGGAGCCCTTGAGCAGCTCGGCACCGTGGAGCTCAGACCGGTGCCGCTCGATCATGTTGGCATCTCCGCCGCCCTGCCCACCGACTGGCTACCTGCTGGCAAAGGGACGTTTGTCGGTGCTGGATCTTCGGTCACCGTGACCCTCACTCCAGGAGATGTCGACGCAGTTGTTGGATCGGTTGCAAAAGCGCTCGGAGCGCCTTCGCCCACATCCCGTGCGATCACCGTCGGGGACGCTCCCTGGACCCAAGCGAGCATCGCGTTCAGTCGTCCCGGTGGGGAGGCAAATGTAGAGATTGCACTCGTCGCAGCAGGTGATCAGACGTTAAGCGTGTCCATTGTTTCACCCAAGGATCAAGCCGATACAGCTGCGAAGCGGCTCAACGAAATCCTGTCCTCCGTCAAGCCCCTCTAGTTAGTTAGCTGTTTGATCGAGCTGCAGACTCAATGCGACGAATCGTTTCTTTGGTTTCGGCCAGCGGAGCCGGACGCGCCCACAAATACCCTTGGCCAACATCACAGCCAAGTTCGCAGAGGTCATCGAGTTGACTCTCGTCTTCGATTCCTTCAGCCACCGTTTGAAACGACAACCCCTTAGCGAGGCCAAGGATTGCGTTCAAGAACGCCTTTCGTTCATCGGTCGCTCGAGCATCACCGCTCACAAACGATCGATCGATCTTCAAAATTCGCACCGGTAGTTGTTGCAGATATGAAATGGACGTGTAGCCCGTTCCGAAATCGTCAATCGCAATCAACACGCCAAGCGCAGCAAGCTCATGCAATCGTCGAACGGCGCTTTCGGTGTTGAGCAATACTCCTTCTGTCACTTCAAGAACCAACAAGTCCGGTGCCAGGCCAGTCTCCAACAACGCCTGGCGAACTTCGTTCACAAACAATGGATCCAACAGCTGTTGGGGCGAGAGGTTGACGTGCATCAAAATCCGCCGACTTGCCCGTTCTCGACTGAACTCGATTGCTGACTTGCACGCTTCGCGAAGCACCCAACGACCAACCGCGATGATCATGCCGGTCGCCTCGGCAATCGGAACAAACACATCAGGCGACACTTCGCCGAGGGTTGGATGATTCCAACGAACCAACGCTTCAACCGCTTCAACTGACCCGGTAGTGAGCGACACGGAGGGTTGGTAGTGCAGCACCAATTCACCGGCAGTCACCGCCGACTTCAAATCAGTTTGCAATTGCAGACCAACAGAGCTGATCTCGTGCATCTGGTCTTGAAACACCGCGGTCCGACCCTTGCCTGACCGTTTCGCCGAGTACATCGCAAGATCTGCGTTTCGCAGCAACTCGTCGGTGGTGGTGCCAGCGCGAGACGTTGCTACACCGATACTCGCTGACGGGAAAAAGATACGTTGACCTATCGATACTTCGAAGGACAGCACCACGAGCAACCGTTCAGCGAGCGCCAGTGCCTTCTCGCTATCGGCATCTTCTAGCAGCACCGCAAACTCATCGCCACCGAATCGAGCCACTGTGTCACCATCGCGCACACAGGCAGCTATGCGTTTGGTGACGATGTTCAACAGATCATCACCGTGGGCGTGTCCAAGTGAATCGTTAACGGTCTTGAAGTCATCCAGGTCGCAGAACAACACGCTGACTGGCGCACCGGTCCGCGCTGCGATGCTCAAGGCATGATCCGCACGATCGCGCAACAATGAGCGATTTGCTGCGCCGGTAAGCGAGTCATGAAACGCCTGATGAGTGAGCTGCAATTCGAGTTCTTTGCGGTAGGTGACATCTCGCCACGTCCACACCCGTTCCTTCAGGCGTCCGTCAAGAATCGCGCCGGTAACTTCAAACCAAGCGAGAGTTCCGTTGGAACGTTCAATCGATAGTTCGTGCTGTTGCACATTAGTCGTGTCGCGGAGTTGGTCATCGATCATGCGCCATTGCGCAAACGTTGTCAGCGGCAGCATTTCGCTCACGAGCGATGGAGTGTCATGCCCGCTGAACGGAAGCAATGACCCAAGAGTAGGACTCATGAGAAGTAACGACTCGTCACCGGTGATGACCGTCACCACGCTCTGCGAGCTTTCCACCAATGATCGAAATCGACGAGAGGTAGCGATGTCGCGTTTGTGCTGCTGGCGTCGTCCGAACATCGACAAGACAGACCACAACAATCCGCCGAAGAGACCAACGGCAAGGAGAACAATTCCCCACGTCCATGACTTGACCGATTGTTCGGCCGACGCTGCCCGCGCAGTTTGGCTATCGGACATCGCAGTCGCTGCCTCAATGACCTGTCGGAACCCGGGATCGACTTTTTCCTCATCGATTTGTGCGGCAAGAGCGGTATTGCGAGCTTTGAGCGCCGCAAGTTCTGCGTCGGTGGCTTCGAAATAGTTGCTGAGCGATGCACGTAAACGGTTGGACTCTGCCGACGGTTCGGTTGCATCGAGTTCAGCCATCGCGGCACGCTTCGCTGCTTCAACCTGCTTAATCACCTCGTCAACATCTTCGCCACCAACAGCACGCCACTCCAGCGAGTCGATTTCACGAACGCTGGCGACCACCCGAAGACTACGAAATGCCTGCACATTGTTGGCTGCGACGGATCCCTGCAAGTTGGTCAAGACGACCGCCAATCCCACTCCACCAAGGAAGAGGACGACGGCTGCTGCTAATCCCACCAGCTTTTCCCGCGAGGAGCGCCGAGGTCGGTTGACATTGGTCACCTCATAACCATCGGCAGGGTCAGCTCAGAACTGAAGCACCATTTCCGAGATTTGTATTGATTTTTGTCAGGAATCGTCCTGGGTCAGTGAAAGGCGCTGGTGTGACCGCGAGAAACGCCAACCAAACCCAACCTCACAGGCAGTGGCCTCACCGCGAACAACTGCCATGGCACGGTCAATCGCTGCGTACGTCGGTGGGTGCCCATCCGGGTCGACCCCGTGCTGAACAAAGGATCTCCGAAGGGCCCGGCGGGCTAATGGGTCCGGCGCTTCGCGGAGCGTCTTGGCATCGGTCGTATCCAACTGACTGGCAAGTTGATCAAGTAGCGCAACGTCGCCATGTATGACCTGAGCACTTCGAGCGAACACCGCTGTCACGTCACGCTCCGCTATGTCGTCGAGTAGCGGGATCACTTCGTGGCGAATTCGTACCCGCACAAATCGTGGATCGTCATTCATCGAATCGGCGATCGGTGTCCAATCCAGCGACGCGCACACCGCTTCGGTGTCAGCACGACGAAGACGAAGGAGCGGTCGATATGGCCGCTCGGTTCGTAGCATCGGCGAAAGTCCATCTAGCCCGCTTCCCCGGATCAGATTGGCGACCATGGTTTCGGCAAGGTCATCTGCGGTATGGCCGGTGCACACATCGAGCGGAAGCGCCTGATACCGAGCCGTGCGAGCGCGAGCCTCAAGATTTGGACCGTCTGCTACTTCGACAGCTCGTGATTCAAACTGCGCACCGAGTTGTTCTGCATACATACGAACTAGGTTGGCTTCGTCGGCTGAGTTGGTACGCAAGCCATGATCAACATGGATGGCCTTCACCAGCGAAGCTCCCCGCGCCGCGACTGCAAGTGCGAGCAATGCAAGCGAGTCGGCACCGCCGCTCACCGCACAGACAACTTCTCCATCCGGAAACACACACCGATTACTCAGCGCACTGAGTAACTCGCCGTTGTCAGCAACAGGTAGCGATCGAGATGACCGATTCATCGTCGCCACAATCGACGCTTCACCGGCAACACGATGATCGGCTGCTCCAAGATCTCGATACGAGCAATCCAATCGAGCGGTGCCCGAATTTCTGCGAGGGTCGGAACCCGGTCCTGAGCCACCCAGACCTTGTCGAGAAACGCCATACTGCGTTGCTGTTCCACTGCTTCGATGAAGCGTTCACCTTCTTCGTATTGACGAAGCTTGGCTTCAAACCCGGTGACCTGCTGCACCAACTTCGCCACGCCCGAAGACTGGTTGCGACGGTTGCGTAGCGTTGCCGAGAATCGACCAGCCGAGGGAACATGACCGAGCCCGGCACGATCCATCGTGATGTCGCCATGACCTTCCAACAGACTCATCAGGCCGCCCATGGTGTCGATGGCATCACGCTGATCGTCGTCGGCAAGCAGAGCAGCAATGCCTCCATCTTCGAACGGACTGCGTCCAGCGCGAACCGCATCAACCGTTCGCTTCAAGGCAATGAGAAACCGCCTGGGATCTGGATCGGCGCCACCCAAGGTTCGATTAGTTAAGGCGAGAAAATGCTCACGCATCCACGGCACGCCGGTGAATTGTGCACGATGCGTCACTTCGTGGAGCGCGAGCCACAATCGAAACTCTTGAGGTGGAAACGAGAACTTCTTTTCCAACGCTAAGACGTTGGGCCCGACGTAGGAAACGACGTCTTGGTGGGTTCGGTCTTCGTCTTCGGCTGCGAGCAGGTCGTATTGGCCAAGGACTCGTTTTGACAGCACCCCAAGAATGGTGCCCACTTCTACGCCAGCTGCGACCCGAGCAGCGGGGGCAAACGGCCCGGTCATTTGCGACGCCATCCGATCGGTGATCGGGCGCAACATACGCTGAAACGATCGGATGTTGGCGTTGATCCATTCAGGCCGAGACACAACCCGGGCCCGAGCGGGGCCATCGGGGACCAGACCAGTGGACTGGGTCACGAGGGATTCTGCCTGTGGAGTCACCCGGGCAAAATCGAAGACCAGCGAGTCACCGTGATACGAACGCGCGAACGGATCGTTTCCTGACAGACGGCTGGCAACCTTGGCCGCGACCGACCAATCAATGGGGTCCGCCAAGAGAAGCTCAGTCGCGGGGGTGTTTGTTAGCGGTCACTTTGACGTAGTAACCGAAGAGCAGACCGAGGACGCCCAACACTGCACTAGCAACCAACACGAACGGGATCCAGGCAAACCATGGACGTGACGCAGCGATCATCGACAACATGAACATGATGTTAGTGGCGTCCCCGGGCTTGAAGGAAGCCGATCGCGTGGCGGAAATGACTACGCAATCTTCTTGCCGCGAGTTCGCGGCACGATCATCGGTTCGTGCTGGGAGCAATATTTCCCATTGTTGTAAGCCGAGAGCTGCGTTTTGCACTCGGGTTCTTTGCAGGTGCGACCGGCGGTGAATCGGCGTGATGGCCGATCTGATCCGGAAAGTGGTTTTGCGCCAACAGCATGTTCAGCCATAGTGATCAACCTTCGTGAGGGGGGTTCGTCAGGGGGGTTGCGTCCCTCAGGATAGAGGGACTTTCGGGGTCGAGATCCGCGGCAAGGAC
>JANMEI010000660.1:0-2030 GCA_031376865.1 Acidimicrobiia bacterium
CCCGGCGCGCCACGCTGATCGACGCTGCGTTTTCCGGTACAACGGTCGCCCAGATTTCAGATACGCCTTGCGCAATGAGATGCCCGATGAGCCAACTGGTTGCTTCGGTGGCATAGCCATGGCCCCACCACCTCGGACCGATGAGGTACGCGATCTCTGCAAATGACGGGTGATCATCGCTTGCGGTGTAGCTGGTCGCTTCCAGTCGTCCGATCACCGTGCCGTCGAGGAACACAGCAAAGTTCCACCACCGAATGTGCGGATCTGACGGACCGTCGGTGACGAACCTTATTCGGTGTCTGAGGGCAGGAAGCGTGCTGACGTCTGGGCCGGCAATGAACGTCCCAACTCGGTCATCATTGAGGGCAGCAAATAGCTGCTCTGCGTGCACCAATGCAAGTGGCTCGATGGTCAGTCGTTGAGTAGCAAACATGTGTGTACTGAGATGGTTGTGTGCTTATGAAATAGGTGGCTCTAGAGCTGCGACCAAATGAGCAATGACTTGCTGATGGTTTGCGTCAAGCACCGCTGATGGCAACGGGTCAACCAACTGCGACCAGAGGACGTTTCCCCATCCGTAGAACTCGAGTTGCCTGGCGGGGCGACCCTGGAACCAGACGTGAAGATGAGCCGAACCCTCGCCCCACCGGGGCACGCTGATCATCTGAGCAATTCGTTTGATCACCGAATCAGACATCGTAACTCTCCTTTGCTTAGCAACGCTTACTGACAGCTACATCTTCACTCGGATATGCAGAGCGAAGGATCTTCGGAATCTGCTCACTCTTCAACGTATCGAGGCCGATGAACAAACCCAATTCACTGTGAGCAAGAAAGACCCAACTCCCATCCGTAGCGATTTCGGTTTCGTTCAAGGTGGTTACATCAATGTCAAGACAGGTCGAACGGAACTGCAATGTGTACACCCCTTGGAGAGCGTTTGCCGAATGCGTCAACGTCAGGTCTGCCACACTCACTCGTTGTGCCGTTTCCGGACTGACCACACCGCTGGGCAACGTGTTCGAACGACCCGTCACCAATCCTGTTTGCGGATCGACCCTGGCGTAGGTAGGAGAACCATCCCACGTCGTGAAGATATCTGTTCCGTCGGTTCCCAGGAACTCCTGATCGGCACTGCCACCAAGCTTCCAGCGGAGCTTTCCAGCGCTGTATCCGCAGAGCGCTGCTTCGCCGCTAACGACCACCACCTCATCAACCACCAAAAAGTACGGAAAGGACAGCGTTTCGACGACAAACCCCGCACCAAATTGCTGCGAGATTGCACACAATTCCGGTACGCCTAACGTGCTGAGCACTGAGGCTGGTAGCGGTGGCAACGTGTCCTCCGGTGCAGCAAAAGCCTCCACGAGTCGCTCGACAGTCAATGGATCTTTTGGATCGTTAAAGGCAGCGAGATACGCACGTTCGCGTCGAGCCTGGTCGTGTCGAGTCTTCCAATGAGCAAAGGTCGGAAGAATAACCATGCATGCCAGCATCGTCCATGCTGCAGCCTTGTTGAGTAGCCGTCGAGAGTTCATCAAAGAAGGTCTGTCACCGGTCGAGGGTTGCCATGTAAAACCACGTGGGCTGCGCAACGCCAGCGGCTTTCATCGCACGGCGCGCTCCGAGCAGTAGTCGCCCGGCCTCGGTACGCTCGTAGAACCACTGCTCGATGGCCCACGGCTGACCTCCTGCATTGGTAGTCGAATCGGCTAACGACATAGCTGCTTCTATGTAATACGCGCGCAGATCAATAGCTAATTGGATTGGGTCGGCAGGCAAACCAGCCTGATCAAACGCCACTCCGTCAACAGCGATTTTGTGCAAACTCCGCAAACCATCGATCATCGACTGGTGAGTGAGCACACGACCAAAGTTGGTGCGACCCTGATGAGCAGCCACCGTTCGATCGTAGGCATTTCGTAGCGCAAGCGCCTCGTCTACAGCAGGTAGCTCTGCTGGGTTGAAACGTGGCGGCAAGGCGCACAAATCCTTTAATGCAACGTTGGAGGGCGAATAAAGCGCCCAGC
>JANMEI010000781.1:0-1007 GCA_031376865.1 Acidimicrobiia bacterium
CAAGTGCGATTCAACCAAGTGCCCAATCGAGCAGCGCCCGTATCCTCCGGGCGAGCATGGCCGTGGCCGTGTGAAGGAATCCGAGTACATGTTGCAGCTTCGCGAGAAGCAGAAGGCTCGTCGTATCTACGGCGTGTTGGAGAAGCAATTCCGTAACCTGTTCGAAGAAGCTGACCGCCAGACCGGCGTCACCGGCGAAAACCTCCTTCGTATGTTGGAGCTTCGTTTGGACAACGTGGCGTTCCGGGCAGGCTGGGGCGCTTCGCGTTCACAGGCTCGCCAGTTCGTACGTCATGGTCACGTTGCCGTCAATGGCAAGCGCGTCACGATTCCTAGCTATCAGCTACGTCGTGGAGATGTCGTATCGCTTCGTGCCAAGGGCAAGGAAATGATCGTCATCCAGCACAACTTAGACACCCTCGACCGTAACGTTGTTGCCTGGCTCGAGAAGGGTGAAGACGGCAAGGCCGTTACCGTTCGTGAGCTTCCGCTTCGTGAACATGTCGATGCTCCGGTGCGTGAATCACTCATCGTCGAGTTGTACAACAAGTAACTCTTCCGAAGTAACTCTTCCGAAGTAACCATTCTTCGCTCGTTTCCGCTGGGGGCGTTCCGTCTTCGCAGTTCGCTTCACTGCGCTGGGTTCGTCTCCAGAAGTACCCGTCCTCAACTTTCGAAGCACACTTAGAGGTCTTTATGCTTATCATCCAGCGGCCATCCGTTGAAGCAGCAGGTGAACCAGACGGCAATCGCCAGAAGTTCACCATTTCCCCACTCGAGCCTGGCTTCGGCCACACGCTCGGTGCCACGCTGCGTCGTACGTTGCTGTCATCTATCCCAGGCGCTGCCGTTACTCAGGTTCGTTTCGACGATTCGCTGCACGAGTTCGCCACCATTGCCGGCGTCAAGGAAGACGTCACTGACATCATCTTGAACTTGAAGGACCTTGTTCTTCAAGTCGAAGGCGATGAGCCGGTGCAACTTCGCCTTGACGTTCGTGGCCCAGC
>JANMEI010000784.1:0-4739 GCA_031376865.1 Acidimicrobiia bacterium
CATGGTGGTTCTCCTTGGGTAGCCGGAATCGGTCCGGTGGCCGTGATCAACGACGCGACGAAGCCACGCCGTAAAGACACTTACGAGTCCATCCCTCATCCATTCCTCGAAGCGGCGATTGGTTCGAGCAATGTGCCCTCAGGTCCCTTCGTGCTGCGAGTTCACAGCCTGGCGGAGCGGCTGCACGAGTTGAGCGGCAATGACCCCTCCCGACGTTGCTCCATGGCGATGCAAAGCAGAACAACTATTTGAGCACCGATGCCGGTGCACTTTTCATCGATGCGTCGCCGTTCTTCGGGCCACGGAAAACGACCTGGCTATGATGGATGTATACGAACGCGTCCCGAGTGACGTATTCGACGCGTATCGCGACATGCGCAAGATCGACAAAGGCTTCGAGCAACGGAGCGTACTCTGGCGAATTCCGATCTACTTAGCCGCCACCGTAGACGTCTCCACTCCTTTTGGCTGCACCTTCTTGACACGTTTACATGAAGCGCTTCGCACCTTCACCTGACCAAGTGACCGATCTCTGATCACTCCAAGGATTTACGATGGATGAGCTACTCGAATTCCGCAACGGTGTCACCATTGGGGCTGATCTCAATGGAGGCACCGTCATTGGACACGGTGACCCTACAGTTGGAGTTTTCGTTGAGTTCGAAGACTTGCGGAGGCTCATTTACGGAGAAGATCGATCTGGTTGACCTGTCACCGCAATCGGTTGTCACCGTATAGGCGGTTACCATGGCCGGCTTGAGCGGCACGGTAACACTTGAGGCCTGCACCCAGCCAGTAAGTACGCTTACCTCTCCGAAGGCTGACACGGGTGTTTGGATTTTCGAAGTAGCTATCCATCCTTCAATCGCGGGGTCACTGTTCCACGGTTTGATCCACAGTTGATCTTGGTCGTTCAGGGTTCCAACAACCTTGCCCTTGGCTCCCGGTTGATCGTACAGATCCACCACATCACTTTCGTTTGACGTCATTTTTCTCGGCACGGAACCAGCGGGGAGCAGCGTGCACCCTCCGGTGAAGCCTTTCGGGAGACCCGGGCCAGTCATCACTGCAAAGTGGCTGTACTCCCAATCAGTAGCTCCGTCACCGACACCTGGGCCCTTCGAGATCACGAGTGACGTCACCCCATTGGGCAGGTTGAACGACATAGTCAGTTCACGTTCAATCGAACCGCTGATTGCATCTGGCTTCGTTACAAGGAGCTCCCACCTTCCGTCCAAGTTCTTCGGCAGCACCACTGATTCGGGAGATATCGTTATGATGACGTTTGGTTCGGTGAACGTGCAACTGGCTGATGGGACCGTCGCTACCTTCGGTGTGACCTCGGTGGCAACAGGTCCCTTTCCAGCGACGACCAGGGGTCGGGTTGACCGTGCGACTTGCTGGCGGGCCACAACCGCTCCACCCAACACCGTCAGGCCAACCGCCACTATCGCCAGTCGTTGCGGCACACGTGAACGTGGGGCAAACTGCGATGTCATCGGGCTCACGGCGCCCTCAAGGTCATGTCGAAGGTCGTCAAATCGTTGATCAAGCTGGTTCATGGTGAGACTCCTGCGTAGATGATGAAACGGATTCGCCGGTGAGGTTCAGCGTGTTGGCTAACGACAAACGGCCGCGCCGAAGATGGGTTCGTACTGTTGGTTGCGCACACTGCAACAGGTCAGCGACTTCCTCCACCGACCGGTCTTCGAGACAAATCAGCGCAACCACCTGCGCTTGGCGTGTCGGTAGTTTGCGAATGGCGACGAGGAGCGCATCGTCGCCCACAGCCAACTCGTGGTGGTCGGGAGTACGAGCGGCCAAGCGCAACAACGCCTTCGTCTCGGCAAGCACTCGACGATGACGACCAACGCATCGTTGCAACACAACCCGGCGCACCCACGCCCCCGGTTTGTCGTACGTCGAGATGCGATCCCAACGGCGATGCGCAACTTCAAACGCATCCTGGACCAACTCTTCGGCAATGTCTCGTCGCCCCGTCAACACAAAGGCCAGGCGCACCAACGATGCATACTCCGTTCGGTACACCGCGTCGAACGACACGGTGCATAATGACCCGCTGAGTGTCGCTCCAGCACTTGGCGGATCGTGAACCACAAGGGCAGTCTGATCGGATTGCATACTGTTCACACGCGTGACCAGGCCGATCTGATTACACCACCGGAAAACCTCTTGGGCTTATTCCTTCGACGCCACCGCGTTGGGAGTCACGTTCATTTTCGGGATGTAGTCCTGCAGCACCGCATCTTGCTTATTCAGCGCCTGGCCAGCACGCAACTCGACGACGCAGGTGGCACATGGCCCATAAAACTCGGCCATCGATCCTTGCTGACAACGAGGGCACACAAACTCAAGCGTGTGAAGCATCTCTGAGCCTACCGGTTGAAGTTTTCGAAATACCGCGACGGGGTGGGGCCACGCTGACCTTGGTACTTAGACCCCAACGCGCTTGATCCATAAGGGTTGTCGGCTGGTGTAGTCATGTTCAGAAAACTCACCTGACCAATTCGCATGCCCGCATACAATGTGATGGGAAGGTTGGCGACGTTAGACAACTCCAACGTGATGTGTCCATCGAAACCAGGATCAATAAACCCAGCGGTCGAATGAATCAACAGCCCCAAACGACCGAGTGATGATTTGCCCTCGATGCGAGCCACCAAATCGTTGGCGAGGCTCAAGCGTTCTGCGGTAGCACCGAGGACAAACTCGCCCGGATGCAAAATAAACGGATCGGACTCGGCAATCTCGACCAACTCGGTCAGTTCTTCTTGGTTTTCCTTGACGTCGATGACGCGTTGGGTGTGATTGCGAAACACCCGGAAGTAGCGATCTAGTCGAAGGTCAACCGATGATGGCTGCACGTTGCCCGGTTCATACGGGTCAAGCGCAATCCGACCTTGCTCGACAGCTTCACGAATGGACCGATCGGACAGAATCACAAGTGTTGAGCGTAGCGGCCAGCCACCGGCGCCGGGTCTAGCGGCTGAGCAACGACGCCAACCCCCACACGAACACCAACAGACCGAGCGCAGCCATTCCTAAGGATCGACCACGGGGCGCACGTTTCAATTCACCGGGCCGACGTTGTTTGCGAGGGCGGGTCAGCGCGCCGAGATTGCCGACACACAGTGCCAACCCAAGCGCCATCACGATCATGACCAGCAGTTCAGATCCACCAAACACGAGGCCCCCTAGACATCAATATCTCCAGACATAAAACGGTGAGGCGGCGCTGCGAAGTTCCTCAGCGGTGAACGAGGACTTCTCGTTGTTTCATTGAAGCGACCTCTGCAGTCTCTCAAAGGTGGAGCCGATGTTGTGAGTACGTCGGTTGTGCTGCCCGCGACCCTCCAGTCATCGCCTCGGCGATACCGGGCAGCCGACCGGCGCACTAGCCCAGCTTGAACCTACCCAACGGTGGTGGTGGCAAACGTGCTCGGCGCTTCCTGCTCAATTTCACCCGGCAACGGGCATCGCAACGGATTGTCGTCGGCTTTGAGCGCCGAGATCAACTCGTCGATCCTCCACAATTCATCGTTGGGGTTAAAGCGAATCCGAACAACGACCGGGATACCTTTAATCGCCGTTGGAAACGCAAGGAGTGGACGATCGTCAAAGATGGCTTCGGCGATGAAGCACCCTTCGGCTTGATCCGTCACGATGTCAATGAGCAACTCTGGATCACCGGGCACCCGAGCCAAC
Source organism: Acidimicrobiia bacterium (assembly GCA_031376865.1). GTDB lineage: Bacteria > Actinomycetota > Acidimicrobiia > Acidimicrobiales > JANYDT01 > JANNBN01. The sequence goes on from JANMEI010000784.1 coordinate 3,727, forward strand.
GAATTGCGCGCCTCAATGGCGTCACGCAAATTGGCTTCTTCTGCTTCGCGCGCAGTCCCAAAAAAACCATCGGCAATGAGCAGGAGCACCGGTGGGCTGACCTCGTTGTCTTTGATTGCCTGTCGATAGGCATCCCCCAGGGCAGCCATGGACCCGGTGGCATAGGACTGCATTTGCGCCACCGCATTGTCGCCCTCGGGCACGGTGGTCTCGATCACCTCGGTGTCAACCACGGTGACTATCTGTTCGGTGCAACCGGCAAGCAGCCCGCAAACCACCACCGCGAACACAGCCCTAACCGTCCTGTGCGGCCGTACTGATATCGAGCAGTGTTTAGTGGCGGGCCGCATTGTCAAACTTCGTGTACTGATCCAAGAACACGAGTTTGCTAGAGCCAACCGAGCCAGAGCGGTTTTTCGCCACGATTACTTCAGCCAAGCCCTTGTCGGGCGAGTCCTGGTTGTAGTAGTCGTCGCGGTACAAAAACATGACAACGTCGGCATCTTGCTCCAACGAACCCGATTCACGAAGATCGCTCATCATGGGACGCTTGTCTTGGCGTTGCTCCAAGCCACGAGACAACTGCGACAACGCAATGACCGGAACTTCCAATTCACGGGCGAGCACCTTCAAACTTCGGCTGATTTCTGACACTTCAACCTGACGGCTTTCTGCGCCCGACCGACCCGTCATGAGCTGCAGGTAGTCGATCACGATGACGCCAATGTCGCCCATGCGGCTTTTCAGGCGGCGGGCCTTCGATCTGATTTCCATGACGGTCAGACCTGCGTTGTCATCGATATAGATCGGCGTGTCGGCCATGCGGCTAATCGCAGCGGTGATCTTCGGCCAGTCGGCCCCGTCAAGGCGACCGTTACGCATGCGCTTGGAATCCACTTTGGCATCGGCACACAACAAACGTTGCGTGAGTTCGAGATGGCTCATTTCCAAGGAGAAGATCATGGCGGGCTTGCCCACCTTGATGCCCACGTGCGCAGCGATGTTGAGTGCAA
>JANMEI010000809.1:0-2390 GCA_031376865.1 Acidimicrobiia bacterium
GCATCGGGCGTCATTGGAACAATTTCAACGATTGGCTCGGCGGTCCTCGGAATCATCGTGACGCAGAGCCACCAGTCCGGAACAACGGCTCTTGCCGTTGGCATCGCAGCATTTACGGGGACTGCACTACTGCTCAGTCGATTGGCCTTACGCCAAAGGGTGTGAATCAAAGTTTTGCGATGAGTACTTCGGTTGCCTTCATGATCAACACCACATCATCACCGGCGGCAATGTCAAGATCGTTTACTGCATCGCGTGTGATGGCCGCGGTCAACAACTGCGGCTGTCCTGTTGCGCTCACACTGACCTTCACGCTGGCCATGACCTCGCCGTAGGTTACAGAGTGCACCGTTGCTCGAACCTGGTTCCGAGCACTGAGTCGGAGTCCACCTTGCGTGACAACCGTTTGCACCGGTCGAGCTTCACTCCCCAACCTTTCGGCTTGATCAAGAAACCGATTCACGGCGCGTGCGTGTTCGCGCCGCCACACATTGACGATGTCATGTTCGGGTCCGCCCTCAAGCAACGTTTCCATCACGGGACGCAACTGTTCGCGCTGATCGGCCAGGAGTTTCGAAATTGGCAACTGTCGACGGTGTGCAAAGACAAGTTTGAGTAGCAACTCGGTGCGCACGTCTCGAAGATGCTCAACCGGTTCCGCTAGCCAGCTGTCAGTCAACTTCCGACCTGTCGGCGTTGCCTTGAACATCACCCGCTCACGGGCAGACTGGCTGACAGTCTTTTTCGGCTGCACCAGTTTGGCAGCGACTAGGCCGTCGATCGCTCGGTACGTCAGCGGCCGAGTCAGACTCCACACTCGGCCAATCTCGCCCTCCGCAGCAAGCAGCGATCCAACCGCCCAACCGTGACTGTCGGACTCGACAATCAGAGCCAAGCACACATGCTCGGCCAACGACAGATCCGACGAACTTCCTACGCTGGCTGCCATACTCACCTCGGTCTTTGTTAGTCAGGACTTGACTACAGAGTAGTCAGAAGATGAGTATTGTCGACACATGGTTCGCAAGCTGCATCTGTTGAGCGGAGTTGGGTTTCTAGTTGCCGGCCTATTGACGGCGGGATGCTCCGACACGCAGGGGAAAAAGCAGGTAGTGATCGTGTTTGCTGCGTCATCGCTTTCAACCGCGTTTACCCAGATCGAGCAAGACTACGAACAAGCAAACCCTGGGCTTGACGTTCAAGTCAGTTCGGGATCGTCGGATCAACTTGTTGCTCAAATTGAAGATGGTGCCGAGGTTGATCTCATTGCCACCGCAGATCGAATCACTGCCGACAGAGTTGCTTCGTCTGGACAAACCGTGTCCAAAATTGCTGGCAATTCACTTTCGATAGTGACCCAACGTGGCATCGCCACCCCCAAGTCGTTGGCGGAGTTACAGCAATCGGGGCTCGATGTTGTGATTGGCGCACCCGATACACCGATCGGGCGATACACCACAGCAGCGCTGCAACAGGCTGGCGTAACTCTGCAACCCAAATCGCTTGAACCAAACGCTAAAGCAGTGATCAGTAAGGTACGACTTGGCGAAGTTGACGCGGCCATCGTGTATTCCTCGGATGCTCGAACAGCGGGTGATCAGCTCGCATACGTCCCCGTGCCTGGTTCGGGTGACGCAATTGAGTTGGATGCCGTTGTCCTGCGCCCACTGGGCGACGACCTTCTGAAGTTTGTGTTGAGCGATGCCGGCCAACAAATTCTTCGCAACAACGGCTTCGAGGTGTGAGAGCCCGACCGACGGCTGTTCGGTGGAAGAACCCGCCAGCGTTCATCATCGGGATCGCGCTTGTCGCATTTCTGGTCTTCGCTATTCCCATCGGATCGTTGTTGTTGCGGGTCCCCTGGGTCTCTCTTGGAACGATCCTTGGTCGAAGCAACGTTCGGGCAGCAACAGTGTTGTCGCTCGTCACGTCGACGGCGGCCGCTGTCATCAGCATCGTTTTGGGCGTCCCCATGGCCTGGGTTCTGGCGCGAGTTACCTTTCCTGGGCGCAGCGCGGTCCGGGCGCTGTGCACTATGTCAATGGTGCTCCCACCCGTCGTCGGAGGCGTTGCACTCCTTGCGGCATTCGGGCGGCGTGGCGTCCTCGGCCGACAGCTTGATCTGTGGTTTGGGATCCGCCTGCCGTTCACCACAGCCGGGGTTGTGCTTGCCCAAGTGTTTGTGGCCATGCCGTTTCTGATCGTGACCGTGGAAGCTGCGTTACGCCAAACGTCTGAGCGAGTCGCCAACGCTGCTCGCACCATGGGCGCCTCAAGTTGGTATGCGTTTAGACGAGTCACACTGCCGTCGATCAAGCCGGCCCTCGTTTCCGGAATTGCGTTGTGTTGGGCCCGGGCGCTGGGAGAGTTTGGCGCCACGATCACGTTCG
>JANMEI010000842.1:0-9426 GCA_031376865.1 Acidimicrobiia bacterium
AAGGTTCTCAGGAGAAATAGCTGATCTCAGTGAGCTTCGTGTCGCGTTTCGGACCTGGCTTGTCAGCATTGACCTCGACCACGAAGATATTCACGACATACTGCTTGCGACCGGTGAAGCAGTCACCAATGCTATTGAGCACGGACACCGAGACGGAGTGCAACCCGTTGACATCGCCGTTACTTGTGCCCGCACAACCTGCACCGTTGTCGTGTCAGATTACGGGCGGTGGATGTCGCAAACCGCGGGTCCCAACGATCAACAGCCGCCACAGCGTGGTCGTGGTATCGGGCTGATGAACAAGCTGATGGATGAAGTACGTTTTGACCGTACTTCCCGAGGGACGGTAGTAACCTTGCACAAGGCGTTACACCAACGACACCGACGATTGGATTCGTGAACATGCAACAGCCACTTGGTCATTTTCAACTTGACTGGCACGACACCACCTCGCTCATTGTCATGCATGGCGAGATCGACAGATCAAATGCCGAGTCGCTCGGCGACGAAATCGTTGCCAAAACAGATACAGCCACTCAGATCGTGCTTGACGTCGGATTATTGGGGTATCTCGATAGCGCGGCACTCACAATGATCCACCGCCTCGTTGGGCTCGACAAGAACCTGGTGATTGTTGCCCCTGCCGGAAGCCGTGCTCGTCGACTCCTCGAAATTGCCGGTATGGATACCATCTTGTCGATCGTCGAGACCCAGTCGGCTGCGCTGACTAGTTAACCAACAATCACTGGTTGCTTCATCTCCACACGTACGGTGGTCAGTTCAGCCACCTGCTCCACACTGAAATGTCCGAGCCGTTGACTGATTGCCACTCCCCGGCCACGCGCTTGAATGCGAGTCGGTGGCGCCAGCGAGCCGAGTTCGAATCCGATGCCACAGTTAGACACGGTGAGACAGAGTGAGTTCGTGTGAAGTTCGATTCTAACGTCGATGTCAGAGTCATCAGTGGTTGCCTGCACGGCGTTGCTGACGAGTTCGTTAGCGACGAGAAGGACATCGTCACGGAATACTTCTGGCCATGAAGCGGCACTCATCCACAGTCGAAGTTGCTCTCGTAACACTCGGAGTTGGTCATAGTTGGGGGGAAGTCTCAGTGAAAACGGGTCCACTACTCACCCAACCCAACTGTGCAGATTGTTCATGGTGTAACCCTCACTCCGATGTCGCCAGTGACTTTGCGTATCAAAATCGGCCTGTTGATCTCAGATATGCCCAGGGTGCTACCCCGCATCACGCTGTGTCAAACATCTCAGGTAGACAAACTCAGGTTTAGTTCATGAGGTTTTGGTTGCAAGAGGTTTTGACTGCCAGCAGTCCGGGTACATCGTTGGGATGAAAGCACTTCAATATGTTGCACTCGGAAAGCCACCAGAGCTAGTCGAGATTGACCAGCCTCATGCCGGACCCGGCCAGGTGGTGCTGAAAGTAACTGCCGCAGGCGCATGCCACTCTGACGAATTCATCATGAGCCTGCCCAAAGAGCAGTATGTATACGGACTTCCGCTTACGTTGGGTCACGAAGCAGCCGGCACCGTCTTCGAATTGGGTGAAGGGGTCGCCGGTGTGGCCATCGGTGATTCGGTTGCTGTATACGGACCGTGGGGATGCGGGTTTTGCCACAACTGCTCACAAGGAAAAGAAAACTATTGCATCAATGCCGCCACCATGAAGATCATGCCCCCAGGATTGGGTGCTCCCGGAGCAATGGCTGAGTATTTGCTGGTCGACGCGGTGCGCCACCTGGTCCCCCTTCACGAACTTGACCCGGTCAAGAATGTGTCACTCACCGATGCGGGCCTCACCCCGTATCATGCAATTAAGAGCGCACTGGGGTCGCTCGGTGCCGGTACCACTGCAGTGGTGATTGGAACCGGAGGACTTGGTCACGTGGGCATCCAGATACTACGGGCGCTGACGAGCACGATGGTGATTGCTGTCGATGTAAATGAGGACAAGTTGGCATTGGCCCGTGAGGTTGGCGCACACCATGCTTTGCTGTCAGATTCATCGACCGATGCATCGATACGTGAGCTCACCCGCGGCGTGGGGGCCAACGCAGTGTTTGACTTCGTTGGATCCCAACCAACAGTGGAGCTGGCAGGATCAGTGGCAGCGACCGAAGCTGAGATCCGGATCGTTGGAATTGGAGGCGGCGCCCTGCCGGTCGGAATTCAAACCACCGCATGGGATGTGGGGGTCCGCGCACCCTACTGGGGCTCTCGGTCGGAGTTAATTGAAGTACTTGCGCTTGCTCGCAGCGGCGTAATCAGCGTTGCGGTTGAAACGTTCCCGCTTGACGAAGCAGTGCACGCATACGAATTACTCAAGACCGGCAAGATCAATGGCCGGGCGGTGATCATCCCATAATCGAAAGAGGTGTTTAACAATCCAGTACGCGGGGTATTCCCCTCCATGCACTCACTGGAGGCCCACCCGACTCATGGCTATCGTTCTTCAACCATCAAGTTCACCGACACCGACCGCCCCTGTTGATGACCCTCGACTGTTCCGGCGACCTGTAGAAGACAAGCGTGGAGTGCTGTCTTGGGTCACAACCGTTGACCACAAACGGCTGGGAATCATGTACGGGGTTGCTGCCTTGGTCTGGTTCATTCTGGGTGGGATCGAAGCGTTGTTTATCCGCCTCCAACTTGCCGTGCCAAACAACTCGGTGTTGGGTGCCGAAACGTACAATCGACTGTTCACCATGCATGCCACCACCATGATTTTCCTCGTAGTGATGCCGCTGTCGGTCGCTTTCTTCAACTACTTTCTCCCGCTTCAAATTGGTGCCCGCGACGTTGCGTTTCCTCGAATGAACGCGTTTTCTTGGTGGGCGTATTTGTTTGGCGCAATCTTCCTGTACTCCAGCTACTTCCTTGGTGGTTTCCCGAACGGTGGCTGGTTCGGATATGCCCCGAACACCTCCACTACGTTTTCGCCCGGTCGAGGCATCGACTTTTGGATCCTCGGACTGCTGATCCTCGGAATAGGGTCAACCGTATCTGCACTTAACTTTATCGTCACGACGTTCAACATGCGTGCGCCCGGATTGACGTTCATGAGACTTCCAGTGTTCACCTGGATGACCTTCATCACGAGTTTCCTGATGCTGTTTGCGATGCCAATCATCACGGTTGCGCTGTTCCTCCTACACTTTGATCGTTCGTGGGGCGCAAACTTTTTCAACGTGACACAGGGCGGTGAACCTGTCTTATGGCAACACCTGTTCTGGCTCTTTGGCCATCCCGAGGTGTACATACTGATTTTGCCAGCGATGGGCATCGTGTCGGAGGTTCTGCCGACCTTCGCTCGCAAACCCCTCTTCGGCTACCCAGTCGTTGTGTTCTCGGGCATTGCTATCGGGTTCATGGGGTGGGGTGTGTGGGCGCATCATATGTTCGCTGTGGGTCTTGGAACGGTCGCAACGGCCGCATTCGGCGTGAGCACCATGTTTATCGCCGTACCCACCGGCGTGAAGATCTTTAACTGGGTTGGCACTATCTGGGGCGGAGCGCTCCGCTTCACCACTTCCATGCTGTTTAGCCTTGGGTTCGTGCTCACGTTCCTCATCGGTGGCTTGTCTGGGGTGACCCACTCCCTCGTTGCCTCAGATGCCCAACAGACTGACACGTACTACATCGTCGCTCATCTTCACTACGTCATGTTCGGTGGCTCGGTGATGGGGCTATTCTCCGGCGTGTACTACTGGTGGCCAAAGATGTTTGGTCGTCTGCTGGGTGAGAAGTTGGGCAAAGCCCACTGGTTTTTCATGTGGTTCGGGACGCACATCACGTTCGGCCCAATGCACATCGCTGGCCTGCGGGGCCAACCTCGCCGCATCTATCGCTACGACGCCGGGATGGGATTCGATTTCCTCAACCTCATCGAAACAATCGGTGCGTTTATGATCGCCTTCTCGATCGCCCTATTTTTGTTCAATGTGTTGAAAACCCACCGTGCACCAAAAGTGGCTATCCCACCGGACCCATGGGACGCTCGAACGCTTGAGTGGATGACTGACAATCCTCCGAAGCCGCACAACTTTGACATTATTCCCACGGTCCATTCGATCGACGAGTTCTGGTATCGCAAGTATGCAGAGGATCCCGGATCTGGACGCTTGCTGCGAGTTGCAACCACGGAGCAAGTACTTGAGCACGACTATGTCGATCCCAAAACCATCCGGATGCCATCGCCGTCGTATTGGCCATTGGTACTGGGCCTAGCGTTGCTTTGCGAAGCGTATGGAGCGGTATATAAAGCCATCCCAGCAATGATCGTAGGTGCGCTTTTCATCGTTGGAGGCATCATTGGTTGGGCGATCGAGCCATCAACAGCGTCGGGTGAGGAGGTCGACTGAGGAGGAAGGAGATGATTCCGTCAGTCTCCAACACCAACCAGGGTGAGCCAGTCAGCTGGTGTCACCACCCCGCTGATGGTCGATCCTGAATCAGTTCGGGACTGGGCCAGGTGCTTGGTCGTGAGTTCATCGAGTTCGCCGCTGATGCGCTGCGGGTAACCAGCTAATCCGAGTGCGGCCTGCAACGCCTTCATAAACTCAGGACTATCCGCAGCTGAACATCCGCCAACCAAGTTCAACCATTCAGTGGGCCCAACGGAGCCAGAATCGGCCACACCGGTGCTGAGTTGAAAACGAGACACGGCACCTTTGGAGGCCGGGCCAAACTTTCCGTCGGCGGTCACGACAACGTTGGCAGCCCGCAAGAGGTATTGAACAACGATGATCCGGTCGGAGTTGTCGCCTTCAGATAGCGTTGGCCACCGCAGTCTCGAATCCGCCGCCGGATCGGGGGTGGCTGGGGGGATGCAATCCGTAGCGACTCTGCTCGAACTTGCGACTTGTGCTGTCGAAGTCGCAGCTGGGGTGGCCACATCAACGGTGATCGACAATGGTGAACCTGTATCGGAGTTTGAACTGCATGCGCCGAGCAGTGCTACGCACAGCGAAGTGGTGAGCGCAAAAGTCTTCATTGGGCAGACGAAACGGCGGAACCGCTCCACGATTCGAGGAATGACGGGAATGGCGCGATTGGTTCGTCGGGTCCAATCGGGGTCGGCTCGTCGGGTCCAACCGGAGTTGGCTCATCGGGCATCGGTGGAAAATCCGGAACTGGGTCGGGCAACGGCGTGGAAAGTGATGGGCGTAATTGAGACGAGTATCGAACGGTCATCGCCAGGTCATACCCTGCCCACAGTTGACTAAACCTACGAGCCTCACGAGCCTTTCGGTGATCGTTTCACGACATCGAGAAGGGCTTCAACTGTTGTCGTTGCAACGCACACCGAAGTATCGGCGGCACCGTAATAGAGACGAAGTTCACCGTTTGGCCGTACGGTTGCACCCGATGGGAACACCACGTTCGGGACATCTCCGACCCGCTCGTAGTCGGTGGCTGGGCTCATCAACCACTGACTCGTTCGATGTAGCACCACGCTCGGATTTTCCAGATCGAGCAACGCCGCCCCAACGCGGTAGATCGGCCCCGACACCGTTGTCTTGACGCCGTGATAAATCACCAACCAACCGTCTGCGGTCTCGATGGGCGGCGGCCCGATGCCAATTCGTGTGGCGTCCCACCAACTTCCGGTGCGACACGCCATGACTGGTTCCGGAGAACGCCAGCTCACCAAATCGGTAGATCGCGATAGCCAGACATCGGCTGTTAGGCCAGTCACCGTTACCGGCCGATGCAGCAGAACCCAATTGCCGTTGATGCGTCGCGGAAATAGCGACGCGTTCTTGTCTTCAGGCGGCATGATCGTGCCAACGTGTTCAAACTCGTCGAAGTCTTTTGTCAGTGCGAGGTGTACTGCTGGCCCAGACCCTCCATACGCTGTACAGGTCATCACAAAGCGGTCAAGCTCTTCAACCCAGACGGTACGAGCATCTTCGTATCCCCAAGCAGCTTGGTAGTCTCCTAAAATCGGACTCATCGCTGGTTCGGGGGCGATCTGCCAGTCCGTAAAACCGTCAGCGGATCGAGCAGCATGAAGGTGCGACAGCCCCCAGCGATCTTCTACCCTGACTAGCAACACAGTGGTTTCCCCCACCAGCGCAGCGGAGGGATTGAACGCAACATTGATCGCGCCACCAAAATGCTCACTGGTCAGGATTGGGTTATTGCGATGACGCGCAAAGATCGTTTCGTTTGGTCCGTATGCACTCACCCGTGAAGTCGTTCCAACTCGAGTTTCACTTCTGCAGCCATCACGCGAAGTGCGTCCATGAGATCAGGACGGTCGTTGAAAACCGGGGCGAAGCAGGCCACATGAACTCGCCCGTCGCATAGAGGTGAGACTGTGACGGTCCAGTCCTTTCTTCCACCGAGTGTTTGCCACCCCTCAGCCAGCGGGAGCGCTTGCAACACCACGCTTGAGTGAACACCTGTACACATAGTTCTCCTAGACGGCCACTGAGGTCAGCATTGCCAGTTACCCACTACCCGGCAAACATCTGTCTCAAACGTCACTTGTTGATCAGTTTTACCCAACCGTAATACTGTGTATAGTACTCAGTATTGTATTGAATAATCAGGGAGAGACTATGACCATTCCGCACGCTCTACTCGCGCTACTCGCCGCTGAACCAAAAATCGGTTTACGCCTGAAGGAAGAGTTCGAAACTCGGACAGGATCGGTGTGGCCGCTCAATGTGGGCCAGGTCTACGCCACGCTGCAACGGCTTGAACGAGACGGTCATGTATCTTCGCCAGGAACTCAGGCCGCATCTTCCAGCCAAAAGCTGTATGCGCTCACACCTGCTGGCCGAACCGAACTCCTCGCATGGTTTCATACGCCGCCCGATTCAACATCTCCGCCCCGCGACGAAGTCGTCATCAAAGTCATGGTTGCGCTGACGGTTGCGGACATTGATGTTTTTGAGATCATCCAGACCCACCGTCGGAGGGTTCTCGAAGCAATGCAGTTGTTCTCACGAATGAAACGCGACAATGACAAAGACCTCGCATTGGCGCTGGTTGCAGATGCGGAACTTTTCCGATTGGAAGCAAGCGTGCGATGGTTGGACAGTTGCGATGCGCGCTTACGGTCTGGGGAACGTCTCGTCGCCACGCCTAGCTTTCACGACGCGCCGTCGTTTTCTTCACCGGTCCCTCCGCCGAAACAACAAGCACAAGTACGGGCACGCACATGAGTGGCGCACTGGAGCTACAAAACGTGACGAAGGTGTACAAGTCGGGAAGCACAGAATTCGTTGCGTTGCACCCAACGACACTTACCATCGCTGGCGGCGAGCTTGTTGCCATCATGGGGCCAAGCGGATCGGGCAAAAGCACTCTGCTCACCATTGCTGGTGGACTTGAAACACCCACGAGCGGAACCATTTTGGTCAACGGTGTAGACACCTCCGCGATGAGTCGCGATCAGCGGGCCACGTTTCGACGACGCAACGTTGGCTATGTGTTTCAAGACCTGAATCTGCTCACCGCACTGACGGCCGAAGAAAATGTTTCGATGCCGTTGGAACTCGACGGCGTTTCGGCTCGCAACGCTCGCGAGTTGGCTCGGGCTGCGCTTGAGCGGGTGGGAATGATCTCAAAAGCTAAGTCGTTTCCCGATGACCTGTCTGGGGGCGAGCGTCAACGCACTGCGATCGCCCGAGCGATCGTTGAGTCACCGTCCAGCGGTTCAACATCGAGCCCACGTGTTCCCCGGTTGCTGCTTGCCGATGAACCTACCGGCGCGCTTGACTCGGTGAACGGCGACGTGATCATGCGGATACTGTCCGAGGCCTGTCGTCGAGGTGCAGCCGTCGTGATCGTGACTCATGATGCCCACCTCGCTGCATGGGCTGATCGAATCGTATTTCTTCGCGACGGTCGAATCGTCGACGCCACTTCACCACCTTCATCACCGGACGATTCGCCACTCGTCGCAGCGTCACCGGGGCTCAACTAATGGGATCTCGACGAGCGATGGGACGATGGGGTTGGCGCTTGCTCCGGCGCGAGTGGCGTCAACAGGCCCTCGTGCTTGGCCTTATCTCGGTGTCAATCGCACTCACCAGTCTCGGGGTCATAGCTGGAACAAATGCGATCGAACCCATTCGCCACCACGGTGCGGCAACGCATGAAATCACTCTTTTCGTGGGAAAGTACTCCTCTGTCGAACTCGTAAAGATGCTTACCACCAGGTTGGATCACCCAGGCGTTTTCAGTGAACGGACCTTTCGTCAAAAGGGCACGATCGCAACCTTCGAGGTGAGTGATCGCGATCTGGGAAACGCGTTGATCGGCCCAGAGTTCCATTTGTTGGAAGGAAAGCTCCCAGCCGCCGCCGGCGAAGCAGCGATGACTCGCGATTTGTTCAGAAGCTTTGACGTCACCATCGGCGACATTGTCTCTATCGACGATGTGACTATGCGCGTGGTTGGTCGTGTTGAGGACCCGAGCGACCTGCACCGTCTCCACGTCCTTGTGCCAACCGGCGAAGTGAGTGCGCCAACCGAAGTGCATGCGCTTGCACGGATGACAGGGGATGATGCGACGAACCTTCGTGGAATCGTCGGGCAGCCACTGATGTTTGATGAGTTCGCGGACCAAAGAGGTCGCCGCGCTGTCACGGCATTGGCGATCTCTGTTGTCGCAAGCATTGCCATGCTCGAAGTTGGACTGCTGTGTGCCACCGGGTTCGCAGTGATTGCTCGCAGGCGTTTGCGGCAATTCGGGTTGCTTGGTGCTATCGGTGCACGCGAACGACAAATTCGTCAAGCCATGGCACTCAACGGCCTAGTGGTCGGATTGGTTGGAGGCGTCATTGGTGTCTCGGTCGGGTTCGGGACGAGTCTGCTGCTGCAAGGCACCATTGAGCAAGCAATAGGTGCACGTATTGGTTTCTGGAACATTCCTTGGCCGATGACGCTGCTCCTCGTTGCGATGGGTACGGTGACGTCAACCATTGCTGCGTGGTGGCCCGCTCGGGCAATCTCGAAACGATCAATCGTTGAATCTCTCGCAGCGCGTCGCCCGCAGGCGCGCAAGGTCCGGGCAACCGCCGCCGTTGGTTTCATTGCGGCACTCGTTGGGGCAGTTGCGTTCAGTAAAGCTGTTGAGCGTGACAAACCGACCTTCGCTGCAGTTTCTATCGTTGTATCGATCCTCGGAATCTTGCTGCTCGCTCCGGCGCTCTTTTCGAGAGTCGGTGTACTCGCCCAGCATTCGCGACTCACCCTTCGCATCGCCGCTCGCGACCTGGCCCGACATCAAAGTCGGTCCGCCGCTGCAGCGGCGGCGCTCATCGTGGCGCTGGGCACACCGCTCGCCATCACGTTCGCCGGCACCTCCAAAGATGCAACACTGCGAGCGCGCGTTCCAAACCTTCCCGCCAATATCGCAACAGTCCGATTCGCCCCGACGCTCGATGTTC
>JANMEI010000857.1:0-1373 GCA_031376865.1 Acidimicrobiia bacterium
AGCGCCTCGGCGACGGGGGCGTACGTCACCGCTCCACTAACGCAGTTGAAACCTGGTGCCATGACCGGATCGGATGCAACCGCTGCAACGCCCCGGCGAGCGACATCTGCGATGTAGGGAAGGGTGGCGTTGGTCAGCGCATACGTGCTGGTGAACGGAACCGCACCGGGCATATTGCCGACGGCGTAGTGGACGACGCCGTGAAGTTCGTACACAGGGTCTTTGTGTGACGTCTCGTGGATGGTTGCAATGCAGCCCCCCTGGTCAACAGCAACGTCAACAATGACGGCGCCAGGCTTCATGGATTTCACCATGTCTTCGCTGACAACAATCGGGGCCTTCGCGCCTGCGACCAGGACCGCTCCAATGACCAAATCTGCTTCAGCAACCGCTCGTTCGACTGAGCCAGCGTTGGACGCAACAGTGGTCATACGTCCACGTTGGATCTGATCGATGAATCGTAAGCGGTCAAGGTTCTTGTCCATCATCCAAACGTCAGCACCCATGCCGGCGGCAATCGATGCGGCATTCCAACCGACGTTGCCTGCGCCCAGTACGACTACTCGTGCCGGGCGAACACCGGGAGCGCCGCCCATCAGCACGCCGCGACCACCTTTGTGACGTTCCAAAAACTGGGCGCCCATCTGTGGGGCAAGGCGCCCAGCAACTTCGCTCATCGGTGCGAGTAGCGGAAGTGCCCCGTTTGCCGTTTGTACCGTTTCGTAGGCGATGGCAGTGCACTTTGACGCCAGCAATGCATTGGCGACCGCTGGATATGCGGCCAGGTGCAGGTACGTGAACAGGGTGAGGTCGGGTCGCAGAAAACCAAACTCTGACGCTTGCGGTTCTTTGACCTTGACCACCATTTCTTGGGCCCATGCATCGGCGGCAGTGGGAACGATGGTGGCACCGGCAGCGACATAGTCGGCATCGGTGAGGGAGCAGTTGGTGCCCGCCCCAGCTTGTACAAACACTTTCGTGCCTGCACGAACGAGTTCACGCACGCCATCGGGGGTCATGGCAACGCGGCCCTCTGACGACTTGATCTCTGTTGGAACGCCTACCGACAGGGGGGCGGCCGGGGGGACTCCAACGGAAAGCGGGGCGGGACCGTGGGGGGATGTCGTCATACCCAACACTTTCGATGAAATCCGTCCTCGGAGTGGAGGGAAATCGACGTCAAATGACAGTATTGGGCCATGGATACAGAGGCGATCGACCGAATTGACCTTCGAATCATCGAAGCATTACGAAAAGATGGCCGAATCAGCTGGCGCGAGCTGGGTGACTTGGTGCATTTGTCGGCGAGCTCAGTAGGGGAGCGGGTGCGTCGTCTGGAACGCAAAGGTGTAGTTACGGGATACCAAGCGATG
>JANMEI010000894.1:0-6862 GCA_031376865.1 Acidimicrobiia bacterium
CAGGTTGCCTTTGTCATCGTAGGAGACACCTTCGTACATCGCTTGCGCAATGCCTTGGATGACGCCGCCGTGGATTTGGCCTTCGACGATAAGCGGGTTGATTTGGTTGCCACAGTCATCGACTGCAACGTACTTCTTCAACACGGTCTTGCCGGTCTCGGTGTCAACTTCAACAATCGCAATATGAGTGCCAAACGGGAAGGTGAAGTTTGGTGGATCCCACGTGCAATGAGCCTCAAGATTGGGCTCCATGTTGTCGGGAAGGTTATGGGCGGTAAACGCACCAAACGCAATAGCCGCCAACGGCAAGGCTCGATCAGGTGAACCCTTGACGCTGAAGACACCGCCGACAAACTCGATGTCTTCATCGGCTGCTTCTAACTGATGAGCGGCGATGGCCTTGGCCTTAGCAATGACCTTGTCAGTTGCGACCCAGATTGCGGTGCCACCAACGGCGAGCGATCGTGAACCGTATGTGTCAAGACCAAGTGGCGAGATCTGCGTGTCGGAATGCAGCACTTCGATGTCGTCAGGGCTGATCCCTAGCTTGTCGGCCACGATCTGGCTCCACGATGTTTCGTGGCCCTGCCCATGCGGCGTTGCACCAGAGATGACTTGCACTTTGCACGTTGGCAAAATGCGGACCGTAGCTGCTTCCCAACCACCGGCCGAGTAATTGAGTGATGCCAACGCCCGTGACGGTGCCAAACCACAGATCTCAAAGTACGACGAAATACCGACCCCGGTACGTACCGTTGACTTGCTCGCCTTCTCCTGCGCTTGCTTCGCTCGCAGACCTTCGTAGTCAGCGTGCTTGAGTGCCTTAGCCAAGGCTGGCTCGTAGTTGCCCGAGTCGAACACCAAACCGCTAGCTGACGGATACGGAAACGCTTCGGTGGGGATGAAGTTTCGGCGACGAATTTCGGCCGGATCGATACCCAGTTTGTGCGCCAACGTGTCGACAGCGCGTTCGATTGCGTAGCTCGCTTCGGGACGACCTGCACCACGATACGCGTCCGTTGGGGTCAAGGTGGTGAACACCGCAGTGCACCGGAAACTGAAAGCTGGGACGTCGTATACGCCGGTATACAGGAACGAGCCAAGCAGCGGCACTCCAGGCGTAACCAGTTGAAGGTATGCACCCATATCAGCAACAATTTCGACCCGCACAGCAGTGATCTTGCCGTTGGCATCGGAAGCTAACTCGATGGTCTGTTCTTGCCCCCGACCATGAATGGTGGCCTGCGTGTTTTCCGAACGGGTTTCGGCCCAACGAATCGGACGTCGCAGCTTGCGGGCCAAGGCCAACGCCAGCACTTCCTCGGCGTACACGTTGAGCTTTGAACCAAACCCTCCGCCGACAGCTGGGGCAATGACGCGCAACTTCTGCTCGGGTATACCAACCGTCAAGCCCAGCATCACCTTCAAGATGTGCGGAATCTGGGTGGAGGTATAGACAACGAACTCGCCACCAAATGGTTGCGGCACAATGAGCACACCACGCGGTTCCATCGCGGCGGGGATCAATCGCTGCTGGACGTAGTCACACTTCACCGTGTGGGCGGCGGCGGCAAAGGCAGCATTGACTTTGTCTTCGTCGGGCTTGAGATCCCACACGTAACTGACGTTGGTTCCGATTTCCGGATGAATGATGGTCTTGTTGGTCAGTGCATCTTTCACACCAACGACTGCCTGGAGTTCTTCGTAGTCAACGATGAC
Source organism: Acidimicrobiia bacterium (assembly GCA_031376865.1). Lineage (GTDB taxonomy): Bacteria > Actinomycetota > Acidimicrobiia > Acidimicrobiales > JANYDT01 > JANNBN01. The sequence goes on from JANMEI010000894.1 coordinate 1,720, forward strand.
AAGCGCAGCAGCATCAACTGCTTGCGCTCGAGACTCTGCCACCACAACAGCTACGCCGTCTCCTGAATACGTCGCCGTACCAACGGCAAGCGGATAGTGGGCAGGATTTTTCATGTCGGGGGTAACCGGCCACGCACATGGCATCGGCCCTCCCCATTCGCCGACCAAGTCGGCTCCGGTGTACACAGCAACGACACCATCTGACTTCAGCGCTTCTGATGTGTCGATAGACCGAATTCGTGCGTGCGCATACGGACTACGCACCAGGGCAAGATGAAGTGCCCCAACCATCACAAGGTCGTCGGTGAACTTACCTTCGCCCGTCAAAAGCTTAGGATCTTCCTTTCGCAGCAGAGGTTGCCCGACCGTTCCATGGAATGGTGCGTCGGCTGCGAGTACTGGATCGAGGATGTCAGTCATGTTGTGATCAACCCCTTCGGAGTTGGTTAGCCCTGCTCGGCGGCGGCCAGAACGGCCTTGACAATGTTGTGGTATCCCGTGCATCGGCACAGGTTGCCTTCGAGACCCAAACGCACTTCGTCTTCAGTTGGGTGGGGAATTTCCTTGAGCAGCCCAGTTGCTGCCATCACCATGCCCGGCGTGCAATAGCCGCATTGCAATCCGTGATTTTGACGGAAAGCTTCTTGCATCGGATGAAGGGTGCCGTCGGCAGCAGCCATTCCTTCGATGGTGGTAACGGTGCCACCGTCGGCCTGAGCAGCCAGAATGGTGCAAGATTTCGCCGACTCACCGTCGAGATGGATCGTGCAGGCACCACACGAACTGGTGTCACATCCAACGTTGGTTCCAGTCAAAGCGCATGCCTCGCGCAGGTACTGGACGAGCAGTGTGCGGGGCTCGACGTCATGGCTCTGCGCCATACCGTTGACGGTCATCGAAATTTTCACGGGTAAACCTCCACGAAGCTGAACTTGGAACGATGACGTTCCTAGCACAGCTGCAGAGATTCGTGTCGTGGGTCACACAGGAAAGACGAGTTCCACAGGCCGAATTCTCATGGGCGACTCACGCAAAGGGTTCGGCAGACTCCACCATCAACTCGGCAAACTGAGCATGGATGGCCTGAAGATCGGGTCGGGTCCCATCAGCCTGCAAAATCACCAGACGCTGATCTTTCAAGCGAACCACTCGAATACACCGAACGCGGCCGTCCGCGGCTTCGAGCACCACGCCCGATGCACGAGCTCCCAACCAGTCCGATCGGCCCTTTGACACCGTCTTGAACCCATCGTTTTGTTTAGAGCGCTCAATCAAGCGAAGCAGACCGTCCTCCGCCGCAACGGGCGATGATGAACGAACAACCACCAAAATCGTCGTGGGCTGCGACAACGTCTGCTCGTCCGCGGGTATGAGATATCCCCGTGACAAATCCGTCGCAAATGACGAGGTGAACGATGCTCGAAGCTGCTCGTTCAATCCGGCCGCAGCGGCAACGTCATCAGCGCTTTGCAGCACCAACCAATTCGCTGGGACCGGTATTGCGAGTTGGTTGATGATTACCGAACCCGCCACCGGCAATTGGGCCGCTGACGGCACCACGTAAGGCAGCGTGGTGCGAACCGGAATAGCCCACTTCGAGGCGTCCTGCGTCGTTGATGGGGCCGGTTCAGCCACCACCGGATCAACCACCACCGGATCGGCTACCACGGGATCGGCAAGAACGGGGTCTTGGGCAGCCGGCTCGTCCATAAACACGACGTCGTCGGTCGTCACAGCTGGCGGGTCGGCGGCGGCGCCGAAGGTGGCCACCGCTGGTGGGATCGTCGATGCAACAACGGTTACCGGAGGTGCAACCAGCGGCGCACTACTCGAACAAGCAGCAGCCCCCACGGCAAAAAGCGTCAGCCACCACCGACTGAGTTGCCATACCGACATCTGGTCGCGTCGAAGCGCGGGCCATGATGTCGGGGAGCCAAACAGTCCTCTCACCTGGGGAACATCGGCATCCGGAGGGGCACTATTGAGCCCCGAAGGCTCATACCCTCAGATCATCCGGGTCGGAGAACTGATCATTCGGGTCGGAGAACGGTCAGTCCCAGAAGACGACGAAATCGACGATCTTGCTGCCAATGCCCTGTTTCGGGGCCGGGCTCGTTGTCACGGTGGCACCGCGAGAAGTGGCCGAACGGTCTCGGTCGCCGTTCTCTGGACGCAGCTCCGGAATCGCGTAAATCGTGGCGTCTTGAGGGGCAAGGCCGAACTCTTCGCGTGCAATACGTGCGACTTCTTCGTCTGATTTCAACAAATCACGCTGCGCTTCCAGTGCAGCGTTCTCTGCTTCGAGTTTAGCTAACCGATCGCTACTGAGTTGGAAGTTGTCGTTCTGAATGGCGCGGGTCGCGAACGGCAACACCCCGACCAACCCACCGATCACGAGGAAACTGGCAGCGAGCGCCACATGACGAATCGGACGTCCAAGCAGCAAACGACGAGGAGACATCGACCGTTTTGATGACCCGGATCGGCTTTCAGCGGAGGACTTCGTTGGCTTGAGGCGCTTGGGGAGAGTCTGCTTGGGGAGGGTTTGCGTGGTCATGACCGGCCGCCTCGAGGTGCCAGACCAGCTCCACCCCAAAACGCAGCACTATCGCCAAGTTCTTCTTCGATGCGTAACAACTGGTTGTACTTGGCAACACGATCGGAACGGGCCGGGGCACCGGTCTTGATTTGGCCACAGTTAGTGGCGACGGCCAAGTCGGCAATGGTGGAATCTTCCGTTTCACCCGAACGATGCGACATCACCGCGGTGTAGCCGTGCCGAGTAGCTAGGCCTACAGCGTCGAGCGTCTCGGTGAGGCTACCGATCTGGTTGACCTTGATCAGAATGGAGTTGGCGATGTTGCGATCGATACCCATCTGCAGTCGTTCGGAGTTAGTAACAAACAGATCGTCACCGACGAGTTGGATTTTGGATCCGACCTTCTTCGTCAGATCTGCCCAACCGTCCCAGTCGTTTTCGGCCATGCCGTCTTCGATCGACACGATTGGATAACGGTTGACGAGGTCGGCCCAATAGTCGGCCAATTCCAACGAGGTCAGGCTGCGTCCTTCGCCTTCGAGCACGTACTTGCCATCTTTAAAGATCTCTGACACAGCTGGATCGAGTGCAACTGCAATCTGCGTGCCTGGCGTGTAGCCCGCTCGTTCGATTGCCTCAACCAACAGTTTGACGGCGTCTTCGTTCTTGGCAAGGTTGGGGGCAAAGCCGCCTTCGTCACCTACCGCGGTTGACAGTTTACGATCGTGGAGCAACTTCTTCAGCGTGTGATACGTCTCGACACCCCAACGCAACGCTTCGGAAAACGATGCTGCACCAACCGGCATCACCATGAACTCTTGAAAGTCGATCGTGTTATCGGCATGCGCACCGCCGTTGAGCACGTTCAACATTGGGACCGGTAGTACGTGTGCATTGGGCCCGCCCACATAGCGATACAACGGCAAGCCACACTCGTCAGCAGCGGCCTTGGCGATGGCCATCGACGCACCCAAGATGGCGTTTGCTCCCATGTTTGCTTTGTTAGGCGTACCGTCCGCGTCGGCCATTGCCCAGTCGACTTCGCGCTGATCCAGTGCTTCGCGACCTACCAGCAAATCCCGCAGGACACCGTTGACGTTGCCAACCGCCTTCTGCACACCCTTGCCCATAAACCGGGTGCCACCATCTCGAAGTTCGACCGCTTCATGTTCGCCCGTGGAAGCTCCGCTGGGGACAATGGCGCGTCCCGTGGCTCCGCTCTCTAACAGCACCTCAACCTCGACAGTTGGGTTCCCTCGGGAGTCCAAAACTTCTCGGCCAACAACTTCTTCAATAGCGCTCACGGTCAGACAGCCTAGGTGCCCGAAGGCAGGAATCGGTGCCACCCAAACCGATAGCCTCGGGTCCATGAGAACCGTTGTTGGCGCCTGCCACCATGACTGCCCCGATAGCTGCGGTTGGGTCGTGACGGTTGACGACCAACCCACTCAACCGGTTGCGGTGAAACTTCGCGGTAACCTTAATCATCCGTACTCCGCAGGCGAACTCTGCCCGAAGGTGAACCGGTTTTTGGAGCGTGTCTACAGCACAGACCGTGTCCTGACGCCCCTTCGCCGAACCGGCCCCAAAGGAAGTGGGCAGTTTGCCCCGATCAGCTGGGGCGATGCACTCAGCGAAATTGGCAAAAAGTGGTCGACGATCGTCGACTCGCTCGGCGCCGAGTCGATCATGGGTGTGTGGGATGCAGGCAACCAAAGTTTGCTTGCTATGCACGCGCATGAACGGTTCTGGAATCGGCTCGGTGGGTCGCGGATGGTTGACAACGTCTGCGGGCAAGCAGCTGGCGTTGGTTGGGCAGCAACACACGGAAATGGCGAAGGTGCAGATCCCACCGAGGTTCGTTATGCCAAGTGCATCGTGCTGTGGGGCACCAATACCCGCCTCACTAATCGACATCTGTGGCCATCGATCGAAGCCGCTCGCCGCGACGGCGCAACGGTGATCTGTATTGATCCGCTTCGCACGATCACGGCTAACGAGTCCGACTTGTTTGTTCAGCCCCTACCAGGAACCGACACGGCGTTGATGTTGGGGTTGATTCATCTGTGGATTCGTGACAATCGAATCGACCATGACTACGTCGCCGCGTATGCAGAGGGCTTTTCCGACTTAGCCGCTGAAGCAGCTCATTGGGATCCGGACCGAGTTGCTGCGGTGTGTGGCATCACGGTTGGCGAAGTTGTGCAACTTGCGCATGTCATCGCAGATGCACCACCGGCGCATTTCCGAACCGTCATTGGGGCCGAGCATCGTGAACATGGTGCTCAATTTTTTCGACTTCTCACGACGCTCCCAGTGCTCCTTGGTTCGTGGCGTCATCGGGGTGGCGGAGCGTCTCGATCGACAGGCACCTTCACTCGGGCAATTGCTGAAGACGTCAGTCATCCCGAGCTGCGACGCGGCCAAGAACCGCGCTCGTTGTCAATGAATCGAATGGGTCGCTGGCTCACGGAAGCCTCGTTAGACCCGAAGGTCGCTGGGCTGCTCGTATGGAATTTCAACCCTTTAGTGACGCTTCCCAATGCCGAACTGATTCGGGCGGGTTTGGCCCGTGACGATCTGTTCACAGTCGTGCACGAGCAG
>JANMEI010000908.1:0-3771 GCA_031376865.1 Acidimicrobiia bacterium
CATGGTGCAAATGTCTGGCGGCGAGGTGCCGCAGCCCGAAACCCCACTCGATGGTGTCGTGTATGTCGCGCTACAGGAATTGGCCACCCGGATTGCTCACCGCAACACCGGACGGCTCTTGCAACAATCAGGCGCCGATCATCCTGCGATCAAAGCAGGGTACGACATCATGGCCCGGGTTGCGGCCGACGAGAACTTCCACTATTTGTTCTACCGCGACCTCGCTACAGCGGCCTTCAAGGTTGACCCTTCGGGAACGGTCATTGCGCTTGAACGCCAAGTTCGCGAGTTCGAAATGCCAGGTACGGGCATTATTGGTTTTGCCGCCCATGCAAAAGCAATTGCCGAAGCCAACATTTACAACTTGATACAGCATCACGAGCAAATCTTGGTTCCCGTCGTGATGCGCCATTGGGCCGTCGACAAGTTGGAAGGACTGACGGCGGAAGCCGAACAGGCCCGAGACAAGCTGATCACTCAAATTGAACGCATTGGTCGACTGGCGCAGAAAATGGCCGATCGAGCCGCTCGTCGGCTCGAGACGCAACCCGCGCTTGTGTGACGGCTGGTCTCACAGCTGGTCTCACAGCTGGTCCTGACAGCGTGATTGCGCCCGTCACCCGGGGGTGCCTCACCTCAGGTACGGTGGGTTGTATGCCTGACCGGCGCCACTTCACTCGCAGATCAGACTCGCCAACCGCGCTCCTCGTTCCTGGCATCGCCGATGCATCGGACGGGCTCGATGATCGAGCTGCGCTGTCGACTCACCTCGCGTTTCACGCGCGGCGCGCTTCCGGCGTGACCGTCGCCGTCGGCGATCTTGATGGACGACTAGATAATGGCCGGATCGTCATCACCTTTACGGTCGACTCTCCTGATGCGTTTCTGGGTCTCGACGACGGCCTCGCGATTGCCGCTGCCGCTGACGCTGCTCGCTTATATGGTCACCCGATCGTGGGTGTGTTGGCCACACCAGGTAGCGATGTTCGTCAGGGCGTCGGCGGATTGCACGGATGGGGATTAGCGGCCAAAGCCTTGTCCAGTTGTTCCGGCATCGTCCCGATCGTGCTCATCGTTGACGGCCCATTGGTGTCCGGCCCCGCGTTGATGCTTGGCCTGGCCGATCTCGTCATCATGACGACAGGCTCGTACAGTTTTGTCAACGGCCCGTCGATGGTTGCTGACTACACCGGTTTGATCGTCGACAATGACACTCTCGGTGGACCTGACACCCATGCCAAAACATCGGGCCTTGCAGCACGAACCGTGCTCGATCGTGCCCACGCCCTTGATGACGTTGCCGAACTGTTGGCATATCTGCCTGACCACGTCGATGCTGAAGCTCCGTTTGAGCCAACCGACGACCCCATCGACCGACTAGTCGATGAACTCGACACGCTCATCCCTGTTGCGTCAACCGGCAGCTACGACGTTCGGTCTGCGGTTCGTGGCGTCGTCGACGATGGAATCTTCGCCGAGGTTAAGGGGCGATGGGCGCCGAACTTAGTGATCGGGTTTGGTCATGTGGCAGGCCGATCAGTTGGGGTCGTGGCCAATCAACCAATGGCGTTGGCAGGAACCCTCGACATCAACGCGGCACAAAAGGGTGCCTGGTTTGTTGCGCTCTGCGATGCGTTCAATTTGCCGATCGTGACGTTCGTCGACACACCCGGTTACTTTCCCGGAAAAGACTTGGAGTGGCGCGGCATGATCCGCCATGGGGCGCAGATGGCCTTTGCCTACGCCGAAGCAAGCGTTCCTCGAATCTGTGTGGTGCTGCGCAAGGCGTACGGTGGCGCCTATATCGTCATGGACTGCAAAACGATGGGCAACGATTTGTGCATTGCGTGGCCATCGGCGGAGCTTGCGGTGATGGGCGCCAAAGGTGCGGTCCAAATTTTGCATCGGCGAGAGACCGACGAAGTCCGCGCCGGACATGAAGCTCAGTACGCTTCGAATTATCTCAATCCGTTTGTTGCTGCCGAACGTGGATACGTTGATGCGGTTGTGTCACCGAGCGAGACTCGCAAGTGGGTAGGCCGCTCAATCGAGTTGCTGGCCGCTAAACGTGAACTGCTCAGTCCACGGCGTCATGGCAACTCGCCCTTGTAGGGCTGCTACCGAAGACGGACAACAGTCGCTGACCGTTGTTGAGTGACGTATATCCCGTTGTCTGCGAGCGCGATATCGGTTGGGTAGCCCATCAAGAAATTTGCGTTCGCCGTGACAGGCGAGTTGGTTGCATCGTTGTAGTGCGGCGCGTGTTGATATGACGTTCCCACCACGGGGCTCACAATGTTCGTTCCGAGGTTGATGTGTCGCACTGTGTGGCGGCTGAACTCGGCGAAGACCACTTCGGAACCATTGACGAACTCGACTGCAGTAACTCCGTTGACGGTGGTTTGTGCGGCAGGCAGCGCTTGTTCGGCGACTGCAGGACTCGGAATGTTCTGGATCAGAACTTGGGTGCCGTACTGATCGTCGAGGGGGTCATAGTCGAATCGCAACAAACGTGATTGTTCGCCGACCATCAGCGTATTGCCACTGACCGCCAGGGACAACGGCGCATCGAGGAAGAAGGCGCTGCCGAGCGTTCCATTTGCCGATGATCCCGAGTTGAACTCAGTTCCAATCACTGCGGTGAACTGCGTGTACGGAGCATTCGATCGCCATACGTACTTATCATCGAGGATGTAGAGGCGAGCAAGGTTGTCGAAGGCCATGTCGCGAATGACACCTTCGAATCGAAGGTTGGCATTGTTGTAGGTACCCGGCGAGACTCCGGTGCCACACGAGCCCCCGAAGGAAACGTCGGCGGTCGTATTGAGATTCAGTAAGCGGACATCACAGTTTTGCGCCCACCACATCGCGTTCGATCCGGCGAGCGTCATCGCTTCTGGCCCCACCACGCCGTTGTACACGCTCTGAATGTTGCCGTTGCGGTGAACCTTCACAAGCGGACGATACGTGTCAGCGATGTACAAACGATTGTTGTCGGCAACGATGCGGGTGGGGTCAACCATTCCGAGGTTCATCGTGTTGCCGTTGTAGCTGTCAAAGTTTCCTGAAGCAGCCCACGTGTCGGCGTTCCATGACCCGAACCCACCGAATCCATTGCTAGCGCCACTGATCGCCTGATTTGTTGTCATGAAGGGAAAGTCGGGCGAGGTGAGGTAGAGACCAGCGAGCCCATCAAGTTCTTGATATTCGATGCGCAGGATGTGCTGTCCTGCTGGCAGGGTTAACGCAAAGGGAGTTGCTGCGCCGTAGGTATTGCGACCCCAATCGTCGAGTTGGGTGACACCGTCAAGTTTGAATCGAACTCCGTCGTCACCGACATAGTTGAAGGTGAGCGTGGCGGGGCCAGACACCGTTCGGGAGAAGGTGCCCGAGAACCTGTCATCGGGAAGCATCGGATGCGGTGAGGATGAGCCCCACACACTGTTCAACGTAGTGAAGCAGCCTTTGCCGTACGGGCTCGGAGGTCCGAACAACTCTGCACCCGAGTAGAACTCCACGGTCCAACACGACGACGAGAGTGGTGGAGGCGGAGGAAGCGTTGTTGTTGTTGTTGTCGATGTGGTCGACGTTGTGGTCGACGTTGATGTGGTCGTCACCGTTGTCGGGGGCAGAACCAAGACCGTCGTCGTGGTGGCAAGCGTCGTGGTGGCAAGCGTCGTGGTGGCGAGCGTCGTGGTCGGGGCGAGTGTCGTTGCAACTGTGGTGGTTGCTTGCGTAGCCACAGGAGTAACGGGTGGAAGCGTCAACGGG
>JANMEI010000922.1:0-3377 GCA_031376865.1 Acidimicrobiia bacterium
ACCCGTTCCCTGGACCGCAATGGCGGATGTGTATACTATGCGCATGTCTCGTGTCAACATCACCGTTCCGGACGACGTCGCTGCCCGTGCTCGAGAAGCTGGACTCAATGTGTCGCGCGTCGCAACCAACGCGCTCCTAGAAGAACTTGATCGTCGCGACAAGGTCGAAGCCCTCGACGCGTACCTCGCTCAACTCGAAGTCGAACTCGGCCCGATCGGTCCCGATGAAGCGTTAGCCGCAACCTCCTGGGCTGACCGTGTTCTGTCAACGACTCCGAAAACAACTCACAAACGCCGCCGCACTGCGTGAACCTGCTACTCGACAGCGGTGGGATCGGCGCCCTTGCGGGTCAACGAGCGCGTCTGGCTGAGTTGCGTCGGCGCGGACTTTGGCCACCTCGGGTTCCATCAGTTGTACTGGCGGAATCACTCACCGGAGATCACCGGCGCGATTTTCATGAGAATCTCCTCCTCGGAATGTGCCAGGTGTTGCCGGTAACGGAAACGGTCGCTAGGTCTGCTGCTCTGCTTCGAACAGCAACGGGGCGAGCGGGTCATATCTCCGCAACCGACGCCATCGTTGTTGCATTTGCTCTCGATTACCCCAACTCGGTCGTGCTGACTAGTGATCCAGCAGATCTCTCGGATCTCGTCGACACCCAACCTGTCCTGGTGACGATTTCCGCTGTGTAGCAATCAGAAACATGTTCATTTGCTGCCGAGAGCGATGGCCCGCTACATCATCAGTGCTCGTACAATTTGGCCGAGCAGGGTTTCGGTTTCTTCTTCGGTGAGTTCTTCGTTCTCAACTGTCCGTTTCGACATAAACGGCCCCTGAATCAGGTGGATGGCCAAGTTGAGGTCCAGGGTTGGATCGACTTCACCTCGGGCAATCGCGCGTTGGAGCGCGATGACTGTCGGGCCTTTCGGCTGCACGCGAACAGATCGAAACTTCGTTGCGAACTCGGGGTCCTGCATCGACCTGGTCATCATCCAGCCGAACAGCTCACGACTTGCAGGCGATTGGGCGATCTTGAGATAGCGCCGCATGATCACGCGAAGATCGCCAAGCAACGACCCCGTGTCGGGCACGTCGGCGGTCTTCACCATGCCGTCAACGGCCGCAAGCACAAGCGCGTCTGATCCTCCGAAGTGCCGATAGATCGTTGTCTTTGCGATCCCGGTGCGCTGGGCAACTTCTTCGACGGTGCACGAATGCACTCCGATTGTTCCGATCACGTCCCGAGCACATTCGATCATTGCCTCGCGGGCAGACTCGCTGAGTGTCCTAGCCATAGTGAGTCACATAGTAGCGGAATCTTCGTTCTACCCTCATTCGACAACGGCGTGTGACATTCGACCGATCAACATAACGCTACTTGATGTTGCGTTATGTTCACCGGTCAGGTACAACTGAACCTGAGCACTTCACCCATTCCGCTCGCTGGTTTTTCGGAGGCCGCCATGTATCGATCCCTTGCCCGCTGGTGTACCCACAGGCCCTGGCACGTCGTCGGGCTTTGGCTGGCCCTGATGATCGGCGTAAACGTCGCTGGAGGTGTCGTCGGTGCCGCCTTCGACAGTGCGTTCTCGTCGCCGGAATCGGAGAGCAGCCGCGGCTTCGAGACGATCGAGAGATACTTCCCCGGTGCCGCGAGCGAATACGGCGGCTCGATCGTCTTTGAAAATCCAGGCGGTGTTCGCTCCCCCGAAGTCGTGGACGCCATGAACAAGATGTTCAGCGCAGCAGACGCAATCGATGGGGTCAGCATCGTGAGCCCCTTCGACGAGTTCGGCGCGCAACAGGTCGCACCGAACAACAACATCGCGTTTGCCAGGGTCAATTTGGACCCCGCCCTCGACTCGACGGAGACTGCCGCAATCGGTGCAGAGATCACCAAGCTCATTCCGACTATTGATGGCTTACGCGTCGAGATCGGCGGAACGGCCCTGGCGCCGTTCTCCACCCCGAAGACTGAACTGATCGGCGTGGCCTTCGCTATTGTCGTGTTGATTGTTGCGTTCGGCTCGGTCCTTGCCATGGGCCTGCCGATCGGTATAGCGCTCGCGGGAGTGGCGACGGGCGGCATTGGGGTCGTCACGCTCCTCACCCACGTGATGACCGTCCCCGACTTCGCTCCCTTCCTCGGCATCATGATCGGGCTAGGCATCGGCATTGATTACGCACTGTTCATCGTGACGCGTTATCGGGAACTGGCGAAGCGTGGCGTCGATCATCTCGAAGCAATCGAAGAATCGATGGACACCGCGGGGCGCGCTGTCGTGGTGGCCGGAATCACGGTGGTCGTATCGCTTCTCGGGATGTTGCTCATTGGCATGGCATTTATTAGCGGCCTCGGCGTTGCAGCGGCCGCTACCGTTGCTGTAACCGTCGTAGCATCGATCACCTTGCTCCCGGCGCTGTTGGCACTGGTTCATACTCGCCTGGAGACCACCCGATGGCGAGGGTTGATCATCGCAGCATTCGTCGCGATTGCTCTGCTGGGAGTGGGGCTCGGCATTCCTGCGATAGGGGCTGCGGGGGCAGGGATTGCGGCAGCTGTGCTCCTTGCAAGCTTCGCCGTGAAGCCACTCCGAGAAATCGTTCCCGCTCGACGCGATCGACCAATACGCGAGACTGCGGCATATCGCTGGAGCCGGCAAATTCAGGCTCGGCCGACGATGTGGGCAGTGATCGGCGCAGGGCTGCTCATTGCCTTGACCGTCCCGGCGTTTGCGTTGCGGATGGGCTTCTCCGATGAAAGTAACCGTCCGAAGGAGTCCACTACTCGGCAGGCATACGATCTCATCGCTGACGGCTTCGGGAAAGGTTCCAACGGGCCACTCGCGTTGGCCGTCGAAGCGGGGCAATCTGCTGACCGCGCCAGTGTTGCAGCGACCGTTGATCGCCTGGCCGACATCGCCCGCAAGGACCCCGGCGTCGCAAGAGTGGCACCACCGTTCCCCGATGATCCGGCTTCGCCGGCTGCGTATCTGCTGCAAATCATTCCGACCTCGGGGCCTCAAGACGAGGAAACGGCACAGACGGTCGAACGACTCAGGTCTTCCTTCGCGTCTGTTCTTCCTGCTACTCCGTCCTCCGATGTGACGGCACAACTCACGGGGGCTGTCCCAGCAAACATCGACATCAGCAACTTTCTCGCTCGGAGAATTGTCATCTTCGTCGGTGTCGTGCTGGCCGTCTCGTTCCTCCTACTCGCCATAGCGTTTCGATCGCTGCTCGTTCCGCTCAAGGCCGTCATCATGAACATGTTGTCGATCTCCGCTGCCTACGGCGTGATCGTGGCGATCTTCCAATGGGGATGGCTCGGGGGCCTCACCGGAATTGAACCTGCGCCGATCGAGCCGTTTATTCC
>JANMEI010000045.1:0-11752 GCA_031376865.1 Acidimicrobiia bacterium
GAACATCAATGTTCCGAGCACGATGGCAGCACCCCATCGACCAAGTAACGCTTCGGCAGGACCGCCCAGCACACCCCCCAGATACCCTCCGGCAGGGCGCAACACCCGAGTTCCACCCGAGAGTGGCGGGGCACCAGCAGCGACATGCAGCACGCCGCACGCAGCGGCACCGACGAAGGTCCACCCGATCGTGTGACGTACCGGCTCACGGTACCCGGTGCCGCGTATCAGCACCCAACCAATTGCCGCCATTGCAATCGGTAATCCGATCCGAGCGGATCCGACCATGGCTCCGGTGATTGACCGCATGAATCGGCCGAACGGACCGGTGAGGTCGAACCAGATTCCTAACGCACATAGCACGCCCGTGACCACCAAAAACAGTCCCCACACGTCATCGGCTTGGCGTCCAAGATGCTCGGACAAGAAATCGCGAACGCCGCCGCTCGATCGACCGCGAGAACCACCTCGGGCGGAACCTCGCGTTGAACGAGAGCCAGGACGACGGCTGGAGCTACCCCCGCGGGCGCGAGTTGTTGCTCCGCCGCGCGGGGAAGGACGCGACGCCATGAGACAAACCTAGCCGCATCGAGCAATCAAACGCCGCCACCCACCGTGACGTTAGGACACCTGTCTGAATCAGGCGGTGACGTCGGCCCAGTGGCCGATGTCAAGGTCAGCTAACGACCATTGGCCAAATTGCGTCCGGTGGAGGTGCTCGACATGGCCGCCCACGGCCACGATCATGCGGCGAGCCTGGTGATAACGGCCCTCGTGCAACACCACATCGACCCGCAAGGGATCCGATGTTGGAACCAGCGTCGCCGCTAGGCACGGCTTGGGGTCGGCATCCAACATCAACGTGCCCGACGCAAACGCCTCGATGGCGCGGCCAACGTCGGGCAAGGGCGCGGCCAGCGTCACCTGATAGGTCTTCTCGACATGGTGGCGCGGCGAGGTAACGCGATGAATCAACTGATGATCGTCGGAGACCAACAACAGGCCACTGGTTTCGCGATCTAACCGTCCCGCCCACTCAGGCCGAGGTGTGCGCAGGGCCCACGATTCGGGCAGCAGCTCGTCGACCGTTGGCGCTTCTCGTTCGTCGTGCGAACACGAATACCCAACCGGCTTATGCAAGATGATCAACACACCGTGCGGATGATCCAGCGGCTCGCCGTCAACCCGGACGGTATCGAACAACTCTGGTGCCACCTTGTGTGCACCATCACGGATCTGGGTTCCGTCAACCACAACCTGCCCCCGCCGGATGATCATGTCGGCATTGGAGCGACTGCCAACTCCGGAGTTAGCGAGCAACCGGTCTAAGCGAAGTGCCTTACTCACACTTCCAGCAGAACAGGAACGATCATCGGCTTGCGTTTTGTACGTTCACTTACGAACTTACCGGTTGCCCGACGCATCACCTGCTTCAGTTGCTCCATGTCATCGACCTTGTTGGTCAACGCCTCTTGCAACGCTTTACGAACCGTCTCGGTGGCCTCACCCAACAGAGTTTCGGCATCGGGTGCGTACACCCAACCCCGGGTGACGACTTCGGGACCGTTGACCAACTCGAAGGTTTGCAACGCAACGGTGGCAATGACCACCAACACCCCTTCTTCGCTGAGCTTGCGACGGTCACGCAACACTCCCCTCCCGACGTCGCCGACAATGCCGTCAACGTAGAGGAAGCCAGCCGGGACTTCTTCGCCGAAGTCGATTCCTTGGGCCGTCAGCACCACAGAATCGCCGTCTTCGCAGATGAGAATGTTGTTTGGCGGCATTCCCATCTCCATTGCTAAGCGCGCATGGTGTGTCATGTGACGGAACTCGCCGTGAACAGGAATGAAGAACTGCGGGCGGGCAATGGAATGCAGAGTTTTCAGTTCGCCGCGCTTGGCGTGGCCTGACACGTGAACACGGGCTAGGCCGCTATGAACCACATCGGCGCCTAACCGGGTAAGCCCGTCGATGATGCGACCGACGTTGGTTTCGTTGCCGGGAATCGCATGCGAGCTGAGAATCACCGTGTCTTTTTCGTTGATCTTCAACCAACGGTTTTCGTTTGCCGCCATGAGCGCCAGGGCAGACATTGGTTCGCCTTGCGAACCGGTCGAGATGATGCACACCTTGGACGGATCACGCTTCGACAGGTCTTCAATGTCGAACAACACATCGTCGGAGATGTTGAGCAGCCCCATCTCGCGCGCAATCTGAATGTTGCGCTTCATGGATCGGCCAAGCGTGGTGACGGTTCGACCGCACGCAACCGCAGCCTCGACGATCTGCTGAACCCGGTGGATATGCGAGGCGAAACACGCCACCACCAGGCGCTGATCGCCTGCGCCACGGAATAGGTCCAGCAAGGAACGGCCGACAGTGCGCTCGGAGTCGGTGAAACCTTCAGACTCGGCGTTGGTGGAGTCGGCCAGCATCAATCGAATGCCAGGGCCCTTTGACAACTCGCCAACACGGGCGAGGTCTGTTGTGCGGCCGTCGATAGGGGTGAGATCAAGCTTGAAGTCGCCCGAGTGGTAGATGACGCCCTGCGCCGTGTGAAGGGCAACCGCGAAGCTGTGCGGGGTTGAGTGTGCAACCGGGATGAACTCTGCAGTGAATGGCCCAACCTCGACGCTGCCCCCATCGGCCATGGGATGAAATGAAACCCGGCCAAGCAATCCGGACTCTTCGATGCGTCCCCGAGCAAACGCCAAGGTAAGCGCGCTGCCATAGAGGTGCAGCATCGGGACGTCGACTTCACGAAGCATGTACGACAAACCACCAACGTGATCTTCATGACCGTGCGTCAGCAGCACGCCATCGATGCGGTCAGCATTTTCTCGGAGGTACGAGAAGTCCGGAAGGACCAAGTCGACGCCCGGCATGTCCGCTTCGGGAAACATCAGCCCAACGTCGATAATGACGATGCGACCGTTCTGCTCGATACAACAGCAGTTACGACCGATCTCGCCAAGGCCACCAAGGAACACCACACGCACATCGGTGTTGTTCAGCGAGGTCGGCTTGCTCGTCGGAGCTTGTTTTCCTTTTTGGTGAGCGTGAGTGCCAGCGGCAGCTGCAGCGGCGGCCATCAGCGATGAGCTAACAGATTGGCCATCACAACGCGAGCTCGGTCTTCGAGGCCGTCAGGTGTATCGCCCATTGGCAGGCGGCACTGGCCTACTGGCATACCAAGCGTACGTAGCATTGCCTTGCTTGGGATTGGGTTGGGGTTAGCGTCGCCGGTTTCGAAATCGAAACTTTCGACCAGGCGAGCGTTGAGTTGCTTGGCGCGTTCAACATCGCCCTTCTTAAATGCGGTGATCATTTCTTTGTGTTCAGCTGCGCACCAATGGGTAGCCACACCAATGACACCTTCACCGCCCAAGGTCAGAAACGCCAGGGTCATCGAATCGTCACCGGAGTACAACTCAAACCCAGCAGGCGCTTGCGACATGAGGCGAGCGGTCCCTGGATAATCACCCGCAGCGTCTTTGAGCGCCACCAAGTTGGTGACCTCTCGTGCCAGACGCAGCAACACTTCAGGAGCAACCTTGCGACCCGTTCGGACCGGGATGTCATACAAGATGACAGGCAGGTCAGTGGCCGCACAGACCGCACGAAAATGCGCTTCGATGCCAGCTTGGCTGGGTCGGTTGTAATACGGGGTGACGGACAGCACCGCTGCGGCACCACGAGCCTTCATGCCTGCGGTCAACGACACTGCATGACGGGTGTCGTTGGAGCCAGCACCGGCGATAACTGGAACGGTGACGGCACCGGAAACGGCTTCGACCAATGAGTACTGCTCATCGTCGGTGAGCGTTGATGCTTCGCCAGTGGTACCAGCGATCACTAAACCATCGTTGCCTTGCTTGACCAACCATTTGGCGAGCGTGACTGCGCCGTCGAGATCGAGGTCACCATTGGCATCAAATGGGGTGACCATGGCGGTGAGGACTTCGCCGAAACGGGCCATGAAAGCGCTCCTTGCGCACTGCTGCGCAAAGGTGCTTTTGCGCAGGTTACAAACTGTTCCTCCAACGTTACAGGGTGCCTGGACCCGCTAGCGGCGTATTCCGGAGAAGATTCGCGACGGGTTCGAGCGGGTTTGTCCCAATCCGGGAGGCCAGCTCCCAGTCGCAGCGCGATTCGCACGCTCGTAACGTAGCGTCCGAGGCAAACCCGCGGTGATCAAAAACCAGGTGCTGACCACACCCACGGCAGTCGTAGGCGTCGCCAGGGCGAACTCGAACTGATTCTTGGCCCATGCGGTCACCGTAGTGCCTGAATGGTTAGAACTGTGACTAGCAACTGCTACTAGAACTGCGATGAACCAACCGCAGACTGATCGACCACGGTCGTCGAAACCTTTTGCCACGAGCCGCTCGATCGATCGAGGGCAACCTCAGCCAACTTGCGTGTTTCGCCAAAACTGAACCACACCACGAGTTGTCCGCCCGCTTCGCGTGCTCGACCATTCGGAAGATCCAGATGCAACACCACATTGGCGTCGCTCGCGGTTACCTCGATGACGTCAATTTTCAAGTCATCGTTTCCGGCTGTGCGGCTGAACACCAAGTCCGGTCGACCGTCACCGGTGACATCGGTCGTGATTGGCTGCTGCTGTTCGTCAGCTTGGCCAGCCAGCACCACCCGCCACGAATCCCCTTCCTCGACGGCCCCGTCGCGAATCAGCAACTCGAACTGGTCGTTTAACCCGTTGTTCAGCCACATCATCTGCGTCTCACCAACCGTGAGGGGCGTGCAACTGCGAGCCCCTCCAGGGGTTGCTTCGCGTGTGTACCCATCGCACTGCAGGTTTGGGTCAACGATCCGCACTTCGTCGGCTTCGCGCAACAGCGCACCGTCGGTTCCGAGACTGATCTCGGGCACCGGGATGGGGGCTGCCGTCGTTTCAGGTGGCTCGGTGACCACAGGGACTGTCGTTTCCGGTGGCAACGTGGTGTCGACCGTCGTGGGGAGATCCAACACCGACCTGGGCACGGACACCTCGGTGGTTGTACTGCGCTCGACGGGGTCACCCAAAGCCATTGCTGGTAGTTCAGCTGGCTGATTGCGTCGCATCGCGCCACCAACAACTAACCCGGCAACGGCAGAGATCACCAGCACCAACGCCAACACCACGCCGTTAAGGGCTCCGGCTTCGGAGCGTTGATGCAATCGTGAACTCATCTCCGCCTAGCGTAACGTCGACCCCTGTGGTTCGGAGATGATGCCCATGCACGATGAAAACAGTCACGACCCCATCCTTCCAGCGGGCGTTTCAGATCCGCTTGACGAGCGGCCGAAGTGGACCTGGATCCTGATCGCTGGGGTGATTGGGCTCTATATCTTGGGATTCACCACCACTGCGCTGACGTCTCGGATGTTGAAAGACGGCCAGTACCTACGGCTGATTGCGCTGTCGCCTCGGTACCGCAACTACGTTGCTGGCGCTTCGAAAATCGATTTGTTGCCGTTTATGACGGTCGGCGTAGCCCGCCTGCTGGTTTCTGACCCGTTGTATTTTTTGATCGGAAAGTACTTCGGCGACAGTGCTTTGCGGTGGTTTGAAAAATTGATGGGCGGCCCCGAGGGTGGCGGCAAACTCATCACGACTACCGAAAAGTGGTTTCATTCGGGCAACGGAAAAGTGGCAAAAGTACTGTCAGCCTTTTTTGCTGGACCCATCATTTGCATTCTGGCTGGGGCCACTCGAATGAAGGCTCGACAGTTCTTCGTCCTCGACTTCTTCGGCACCATCGTCGTGGTTGCCCTGTTGCGCCTCTTAGCCAAGCCGTTGCAGCCGGGAGTCGATTGGCTGATCGATGTCAACAAGAAGTACTGGAAGTACTTCACTGTGCTGGCAGTGGTGTTTGTTGTGATTTCGTTGTTACGAGGCGGCAAGGACTACGTCAAAAACGCATCGTCGCTGGGCAAAGACTGAACGTTCTCGCTACAGGTCGAGCAGGGGGTCGAGGCCCAGGGTGAGGCCCTTGACAAGCGAGATCTTTTTCGCAGCCAACACCACGCCCGGCATAAAACTGGTGCGATCAGTGGTGTCGTGGCGGATCACTAATGTTTGCCCGGTGGTGCCGAGAATGACTTCTTGATGAGCGACCATGCCGCGCATCCGAATTGCATGCACACGTATGTCTGCGGGACCTTTGCCCCCACGTGATCCTTCGTAGATCTCTTTCTGCGTTGGATCAGGCGCCCAGTTGTCTTTTGCCTGTGCCATCCGCTGGACAGTGGCAACCGCGGTTCCGCTGGGTGCGTCGATTTTTTGATCGTGGTGATATTCGATTACTTCCGCCGTTTCGAAAAATGGTGCAGCCATCTCGGCGAACCGCATCATGAGCACGGCACCGATAGCAAAGTTGGGTGCGATCACACAGTTGCTGGTGGTGAATGCAGCCCGAAACTGATCGAGCTGTTGGGCCGTGAACCCGGTGGTGCCGACCACCGCGTGAAGGCCGTTGGCGGCGCACCACAACAAGTTGGCTTGGGCTGCTTCGGCGTGGGTGAAATCAATCGCTACATCGGCCCCTGCATCTTTCAACGCCTCGGCGGTCGCGGCAATGACGATGTCGACTCCATCAACACCGACAATGGGTCGAAGTGCTTCGCCCGCTCGAAACGGATCAACTGCCGCTACCAATTGAAGCGAAGAGTCGGCAAGCACTGCCCGACACACCTCGGCTCCCATTCGACCGGCTGCACCAAAGACACCTACTCGCATGCCAGTCACACTAGCGCCGGCGTTCTAGTTCGACAGGATTGAATGTCCAGCAAACTCGACCGGTCCAACGATCGACAACGAGCGTGGTCCCGACAACACATGCTCGATCACTCGACGGCAATCGTGCTTGGTGACTGCTTCGGTTCGGGCGAGCACCTCATCGAGCGAAGTGACCTCACCCATCAGGAGTTGCCCACGGCCGAGCCGAGTCATTCGAGACCCGGTGTCCTCCATGGCCATTGCGGTTCCGCCGCGCAACGAGCGCTTGCAGCGGGCAAGTTCATCGTCGGTGACACCATCGACGCGCAATCGTTCGAGCTCGATGACGATCAGGTCAAGCACCTCGTTGAGATGCTCTGGCGCCGTGCCGAACGAGATGCCGGTGAAGCCCGCGTCTTCGTATGGAGCCCGATACGAGTAAACGCTGTACGCCAACCCGCGTGCTTCGCGAATCTCTTGAAAGAGTCGACTGGACAATCCGCCACCCAATACGTGATCCACCACACCCCACGCATACCGATCACCGTGCGACCGCGCATAGCCGGTGAGGCCGATCGCCACATGCACTTGCTCGGTGTCATCAAGCGACGTCGTCAACCCGGATGGCAACACCGTAGGGCCGATCCGGTCGACACGACCACTGTCCGCTGGAAGCTGCAAACGATCAGCTACGAGTTTGACCACGTCTTCGTGTCGCAACGATCCTGCGGCAGCAACAACCATGCTGTGCGGACCATATGTAGACTGATGAAATTCGCTGATCAGTTTTGGCGTCATCGCTGACACTGTTTCGACTGACCCGGCGATGTCTCGGCCGAGCGCATGCTGCGGGAAACGTGCGGCATGAAGCAACTCGTGACACAACTCGTCAGGTTCGTCAGCGCGCATAGCAATCTCTTCGAGAATGACACGCTGTTCGGAAGCAACTTCGTCTTCGCGAAACGCCGGACGACTCACAATGTCACACAGGAGCGACAGACCTTCTGAGGAATCTTCATCGAGACTGCGAAGGTGATACGCCGTGTATTCCTTGGTGGTGAACGCGTTCATGTCGCCACCCATTGCATCAACCCGCTCAGCGATTTCTCGTGCCGTGAGCGAGTCGGTTCCTTTGAACGCCAGATGCTCAAGGAAGTGCGAAGCACCGGCCTGTTTGGCGGTTTCGTCACGCGAACCGACGTCAACCCAGACACCCATGGTGACCGATCGAACACCGGCCATTTCCTCGGTCACCACGATCAAGCCGTCGTCAAGAACAGTGGTGTGAATCAACTCATTCATGAAGGGGTCGAGGTTACAACGCAAAAAGGAGCAACGATGCACGAACCGTGCAAAACGTCGCTCCTTACAGCCGTGACGGCTATGCAACCGAAGCGGAACTCTCGTGTAACGCCAGTTGTTCTCGTACTTTGTCAACTACATCGACAGACTCGATGAAGATGATTTGTTGATCGTTGGCTCGGGCAGATCGAAGGATCTCGCCGAACTGAATGGAGGTATTTCCACTCAGCAACGACAACGATCCACCGGCAACGAGCAACGGCAATGGACCTACTTCACTCGGAGCAGATGCTCGGGCAAGGTATTCGGCCATCTGCGTCAACTTGTCAGTTCGGTCGGCCGCAACAACTGCGGTCATTCGAGCAAACACTTCTTCAGCATCGGTGATCGCTCGGTCCGGCGTGGTGTCGGTTCCCATACCATTTAAGATTTGCGACGCAGCTGCGGCCAGGTTGTGACGAAGCACATTCTTGGCTCGAGCCGAACCGGTCTCTACTCCAAATGACGTTCCACGCCCCAACTTGGCATCGATGTCTCGATGAATTTCCAAGATGGTGGTTTCGCCTGCCTCAACAGCCGACGAATTGGTGGGATTCACCGGAACGTTCTTCAGTCCGCGAATTCGTTCGTCTGCAGAAGCAATCAAATTGTTTCGCTCACGGGTGAACGTGTCAAAGTCCGCGAAACCTAATCGCATCACCAGCGCGTCGCGCTCATCACGAAGATCAACGTAACGATTGAATGCACTTGGTCCAGCAAAACGCTTCGAAGCGGCTTCTTCGGATTCAGCCATCACATCGTGGGCAGCATCGATTGCTGCGTAGCCCGACAACATGGTCTGTCGCCAAACTTCCATCTCTTCGATTGCCTTGGCCGAGCTGTCATCGATCTTGACGGACCCAGTCTTCTGCTCTCGCAAAATACTGAGCCGTTGACGACCCGCAACCCCGAGGGGTTGCGGCGTCCCAGGCTCAGCTTCAGCAAGCAGCTGATGCAGATAGACAGCTGAATACAACGCTGCCTCGCCTGGGTTTTCCAAGGTCATTTCTCCGGCACCCGGCGTGATTTCAAACATCACCGGACGACCATTTCGACACGTTGCAATCAATTGGTGGAAGTCTGCCGAAACAGGAAGAGTCATCCCGTTGACATTGACCAACACGGTGCTTGCATCCCCCGGGCCGCCAAGTGCTGCTTGCAGCAATCCGGTCGTGGTGATTTTCTCCATGGCGGATCCAACCGATACCACTGCGACCGACCCATCAAGGATCGTGCCGCCGTGTGTTGGCATTTGCACGATCTTCATGATCTAGTTTCCGAATTCTGCGTCGCGCATTGCTGCTTCGACGATTGACATGCGCTGGCCCGACTTGTCAGGAAACTCGTTACGGACGTTGCCGAAGCCACCCTGTGCTCCGACGCCGGCCGGAACCGATGGCATGGCAGGCATGGCCGGTGCACCTGGCATCGACGGCATGGCTGGCATTGAGGGCATCGCTGGCATGGCTGGCATCGACGGAACTGATGCAGCTGGACGGGCTGCGGCAGGACGTGCAGCGGCTGGCACCACTGGCATCCCTGGCAAGCCAGGCATAGCTGGCATCGACGGCATGGCTGGCACGTTGGAACCGTTTGCCGAAGCGGCTTCGAAGCCGAATTCCTCAGCACCCTTAGCTCGGGCAACCAGCAGCAGGAAGAAGGCGAACGCAGGCTTCGCCACAACGTCAGCGATCGAGTAGCCAACCTGGCGAACAACTTCGCCGGTAGCGCCATCGAAACCCAACAATGGGAAGAGGTACACGATTGGGTAGAACATCCACGAGGTGATCAGCAACAGCCGAGCGTTTGACACGGTCTTGGCAATCGCACGTGGCTGATGCTTCAACGAGCCGCTCATACCGACGTACAACACGTATACCAAGTAGGCGAATGGAACCATGCCTGCGCCCCACCAGATCAACTTGGTGGTGGTGTCTTTGGAGAGTTCGCCGGGAAGGCCCAGCAGCACCATCAACGCAGCAGCGCCGGCCAACTGAATCGTCAACTTGCGCTGATGCTTCTTGTCGAGGCGCAACACCCAGACCAGCTGAGCAACCAGAACCGGAACGGTGAGCATCCAGTCGGAGTAACGGTAAGCGTGAACGAACAGGCCTTCAGCTTTGAAGCCGTTGCCGCTGGGGACGAATCCGTTGGTCCAAGCGGTCAAGATTCGCCAATAGTGAAACGCAGCGGTGCCCGTGTAAAACACGGCCATGAACACCGACGCCTGTTGCGTCTTGTGCACCTCGTTGCGTTGGGTGAAGAAGTAGATGGCTGCGGCAGCCATGATGGTGAGCGCTGCGGTAAGAGCCGCTGTGGCCAGACCGTATTGCAGTTGAGAGAGTTCCATGTTGATGGCCTTCCGGGGACGATGACGTGTTGTTCATCGACAGGCCGGGAACCTTGCTTGAGCAGATTTCTGGCCGACTAGTTGCCCACCAGGTCAAATACCACTCTGGGTGACTATTTGATAGGGTGAACCTTCGTTCAGCAAACAAAGGTGGAGAGCACATGGGTCGATTACTGGCCAGGCAGGGGCGACAGAACCGGGTGGCAACGCTCGGAATAACTGCGGCGATGTCGATCGCCGCGCTCGTCGGTCTCAGTTCCGCTCCCAGCATCTCGGTGGCGTCAGCGGCTGACGCACTAACCGTGCAGATCGATCAGTACACGCTGACTGTCCCAACCGGCACCGTCAGCCCCGCCGAAGTGTTGACGATGACCATCCGTGGTGGCGTACCCGGGCAGTCGGTTGAAGCTCGGGGCAACGGATTTAACATCCTCGACTCCACTGGAAACTATGTCGCAGATCGATTGGTCAACCAACCTGGGTCAACCACGTTTGACAGCTCGGGAACAGCGACGGTTTTGATGCGTACTCAGACGGGAGCTCTGATGCGCCCAAACGGCCAACCGGTCGAGACACTCGACCTTTCTGCTGAGGTTCAATTGCCGGGTCGAGCATTTGAACCCGCTTTTACGGT
This sequence comes from Acidimicrobiia bacterium, assembly GCA_031376865.1. Lineage (GTDB taxonomy): Bacteria > Actinomycetota > Acidimicrobiia > Acidimicrobiales > JANYDT01 > JANNBN01. Next base: position 11,053 of record JANMEI010000045.1, read on the forward strand.
CAGGGCCGTCGAGCCGATTCGCTTCAGTTTTCCGAAGACCAGCACCGCTGGACAACCGTGGGTTTTGGGAATCGAAAATGGGCTCCCGAACAGCAGCGTTTCCGTTGACTTCGATGGACGGACTATTCGGTCTTTTGATCTAGACGGCAACGGTCGCGGGGCAGCGGACGTGACGCTGCTCAGCGGAGGTCCAGTTGAGTTGGGCATCACGTTGGTCAGCACCAGCGGTAGAGACGTCCTACGATTGCTCGACACGTTCACCGTCATACCCACCCAATTCGCTGATGTCCGGGTCGCCACGAGTCCTGAGTACGAAACCTTCCAACTACGCCCGTACACCATCACCATTCCGACCGGTGTGGTCTACACCGACGAAACACTGGAATTGATCGTTGAAGGTGGACAGCCAGGTCAACGAGTCACCGTTGTTGGTTCATATCTGGGTGGCGGCGAGGCGAACTTTAATGAAACTGGCCGGGCCGTCGTGTCGTTCCGAGTGGCAGAAATCGATGCTGGCACGACGCAGGTGGTTGGCATCAACGTCTTGTTTCCTTATCGAACATTCCAAGTCATCGGTGACGTGATCGGGGCAGTTCGACCCACCTTGGTAACCACCACACCAACTACCACGGTACCAACCACCATTGCACCAACCACCACAGCACCAACCACGGTGCTCGTCACGACAGTGCCGGTGGGC
>JANMEI010000054.1:0-4830 GCA_031376865.1 Acidimicrobiia bacterium
CATGGATTGCACGACGAGTTCATTTCGTTCCGCGAGGCAACGCTCAAGCAGCAGACATCGATGAATACGCTGGCAGATCGATTGGCTAAAGCCAACAGCACCTTTGCTAGCCGACCCACCCAGCCGACGGACGGAAACCCCGCCGACGGTCCGGTGGAGTGATCGCTCGAGCCGCACTGCTATGACCGACCATGAACCCAATCTCGATGATCAACGTCGAGAATTTGGTGAACCCAGTTTTGCTGAACACGACGACAACCAATTCGCTCCTGAAGCGGTGCAGACGGACTCTGCCGTGGTCGAATCGGCTTTGCCGGCTGAGATGGTCGAGGCAGTTGAAGCCGGTGAGGTACTTGATGCCGCTGAGATAGAGCAACCGGCCAACAACCTGATCGCCGCTGCCGAACCCTCTGCGGTTCGCGCAAGTCAACTGTCGACGCAATCTTCGTACGCGCGCACACGATCGGCGCGTCGTCGTTGGCGTCGCCGGTTGGCTGCGCTATTGACTGCAGTCTTCTTCCTCGGTTGGCTCCTCTATGGCGCCACGTTCAAGCGAGCAACGTTTGAAGCCGAGCTCGAACAGCGGGCCAAGATTGCGCTGTCCTCAAATGAGTTTTCCGCTGTTCGGGTCACCGCCGATGGTCGGAACCTCATCCTCAAAGGATCGGTTGCATCTGCTGACGACGCAAAGTTGGCGAAAGATCTCGTCAAGCGTGTTCGATACGTGCAAAACGTCGATACGTCGAAGCTGGTGGTCGGCGGATCCGACGGCAACGTCTTACCGCTGAAAGCGGTATATGCCGAAGGGAAACTCTCCTTCGAAGGTTCTCGACCGTCAGATGAATCTGTCGATGCACTTGTTCAAGCTGCATCAAAGGGTTTGGGCGATGGAAACGTCACCATACAGTTCGCTGAAGTAACGGGAACAGGCGGCAGCCCCGATGCATACGGGGCCCTCGGGGCTTCGTTCGGACGGTTTGTTGATCTGCAGGTTCGAAGCGCGGTCGTTGACATCACCCCTGAAGAGACGGTGATCACTGGACGTCTCGGTAAGGCTGATGGGCAAGCGGAGATTATCCAATCCTTGACTGACGCAACCTCGCGGGTCGTGCGTGACAATCTGGAGATCGAGGAGCCTGCCGTCGTCGGGCCCGGTGAGACATCATCAACCGTTGACCCGGTCACCGTTGATCCGGTTGTTCCGGTGCAAACCACCACGCTGTCTGCCGATGCGAAGGCAACGTTGCAAGCCGAAGTTTCGGCAACCTTAAAGTCCAACCGAATCGATTTCGCAACCGACTCGTCAGCACTCAGCGCCGCCGCGAAGGCCATCATTGCTGACCTCGCGACTCAGCTCAAACCCTCGGGTGTCCCGTTCGAGGTCGGTGGTCACACCGACAGTCGAGGACGCAAAGAAAAGAACCAAGAACTCTCTCAACGACGCGCCGATGCTGTCCGCGAAGAATTCGTCAAGAACGGCATCACTCCTACTTTGGTGACCGCTGTCGGATTTGGCAGTGACAAGGTGATCGCGGTAGACGGCGCCCGTGGTAACCCCCTAAATCGTCGGATCGAAATCACCCTCAAATAACGTTTGATGTCCGGCTGGCCCGTTGAAGTTGCTGTCGTCATTGGTGCCAGAATCTGAGGATGAGTGCATTGCAGTTCACCGTCCACGCGCAGTCGTCGTCGGCGGTAGGGACCGCACGTACCGGAACGGTCACCACGCCGCGGGGGTCATTTTCGACCCCGGTCTTCATGCCCGTCGGCACTCGAGGCGTGGTGAAAACCCTTGGCCCTGACGACATTGAAACCATTGGCGCGCAGATCATCTTGGGAAACACTTACCACCTGATGCTTCGACCAGGTGCTGATCTGATCGCCGAGATGGGTGGTTTGCACAAGTTCGCTGATTGGTCTGGGCACTTACTGACCGATTCTGGCGGTTTTCAGGTTTTCTCGCTCGATCCAAAAGTGGACGACGACGGCGTCACGTTTCGTTCGGTGTACGACGGCAGTCTTCATCGGTTCACTCCAGAAGTAGCTGTGTCTGTGCAGGAGCAAATTGGAGCCGACATCGCCATGGTGCTCGACGTCTGTCCGGCGCTCCCGTCTACGCCCACGCTGTTACGCCAAGCGGTCGAGCGCACCGCGATGTGGGCGCAACGTTGCAGCGATGCTCGGACGCGACCAGATCAGTGTCTGTTTGGCATCGCCCAAGGAGGTGTCGACGCCGCACTTCGTGAAGAGAGTGCACAACGTACCGTTGCGATCGGATTTGACGGTTACGCCATCGGAGGACTGTCCGTCGGTGAGAGTCGGGCCGAGATGCTGCCGGCTATTGAAGCAGCGGTCAGGCACCTTCCCTTGGATCGCCCTCGCTATTTGATGGGTGTCGGAGACCCCGTCAGCCTCATCGAAGGCATCGCTCGGGGTATCGACATGTTCGACTGCGTGTTACCCACCCGGCTTGCTCGCCACGGGACTGCCCTTACGTCAGTGGGCAAGGTGCACATCAAAAACGCCACGTTCGCCCGGTCCGACGAGCCGCTCGATCTATCGTGTTCGTGCATGACCTGCGCCCGGTTCTCGAGGGCATACCTCCGGCATTTGGTGGCAGTTGGCGAGCATTCAGCGGCCCGGTTTTTGAGCATTCACAACCTTGCATTCCTGCACAATTTGATGCGCACGGCTCGCACTGCGATCGAATCTGGGACCTTTGAAGAGCTCCGTTTGGTGACCGTCGCACGATGGGACGGGTCGCCCGGCTAGATTGTTCGACTTGTGCCGGTCCTATCCCGGCTTTGGAGGAGACCATGAGGGCCCGAAATCGATTGTCGCTTGCGTTCATTGTGGCGCTTGCCGCGATCGGACTAGTGAGTACCCTGATCGCAGGCTGGAGTCCGGGCCTTGGCCTTGATCTCCGAGGCGGCGCATCGGTTCTCATGAAGCCGGTTGGCGAAGTCCGCGAAGGAGCCTTGGAAAAGGCTCGCTTCATCATCGAGCAGCGGGTCAACGGTCAGGGCGTCGGCGAAGCCGAGGTTCGGGTCGAAGGCGACCGCATCCTGGTCGAAGTGCCCGGTGTAAAGGACCCGCAAGCCGTGTTGAAGCTTGTCGGCCAAACCGCTGAGTTACGTTTCCGTCAGGTACTCCAGGAAGTTCCAGCGGGCTTCAATGCGCTCGATCAACCTGAACCAACGACGACCAAGCCAGGTGCAATTGCAGTGACGGGTTCCACCACGGTGGCCGGAGGAACCACGATCGCTGGTTCTCCGACGACCAAGTCAGCCGATACCACGAAGCCCGCTGCGACAACCAAGCCCGCGCCGACAACCAAGCCAGCTGCGGTTCCAACCACCGTTGCTGACCTGGGCGATCCCGGATTTGCTGTCGCTGCTGCTGACACGGTTCTGCCTGAAACCACCGTACCTGCAACGACTGCGAAACCGTCAACGACTGCGAAACCGGCAACTACTGCGAAACCGGCAGCTACTGCGAAACCGGCAACAACCGTAAAAGGTGCCACCACTGTGACGGGTGGCACCACGGTTCCGGTGCTCAGCGCCACCACGGTTCCAGGGGTCACGATCCCTGACGCAAATCCCGCCCAGGACGATTTCATCAAAGGCCTCGACAAAAAGACCGGTCTCACCACGCCCGCCGCCGATACGGCCGCAGCCACCATCGTTGCTGAAGGAATCGACGGTAAGCGATACATCCTCGGTCAGTCACTAGCCAACGGCGAGATTGTGAAAGAAGCGATCGCCGAAATTGATCCACAAACCGGCCAGTGGTCGGTTCGCTTGAACTTCACCGGTGCTGGCGAAAACAAGTTCAACGAGATCGCTCAGCAAACGGTCGGCCGACAATTGGCCATCGTGCTGGACTCCAAAGTGCAAAGCGCTCCCGTGATCCAGGTTGCCCGGTTCAACGGGTCGGCCAACATCTCGGGTGATTTCACCGAACGTGAAGCAAAAGATCTTGCTGCCGTGCTGCGATACGGGTCACTGCCAGTTCAGCTTGAACAGCAACAGGTGCAGACCGTGTCGGCATCGCTCGGTCGCGACTCGTTACGAGCCGGTATTTTGACCGGTCTCCTCGGCCTGCTGCTTGTCGCGTTGTACATGTTGTTTTATTACCGATCGCTTGGTTTGGTGGTCGTCGCTGGATTGTTCACGTCGTTCGGTTTGCTCTGGACACTTCTCTCTGTCCTCACTCGCACCAGTAACTTGGCGCTGTCGTTGGCTGGGGCGGTGGGCATTATCGTCTCGGTCGGTGTCACCGTTGACTCCTACGTCGTGTATTTCGAACGGCTTCGAGACGAACTCCGGCACGGCAGATCAGTTGACTCCTCGATTGAGCGAGGTTTTCGCCGAGCGTGGCGCACAATCTTGGCCGCCGACGGTGTTTCCGTGTTGGGCGCCGTTGTCTTGTACGCCTTAACCGTCGGTTCGGTGCGCGGCTTCGCGCTCATGCTTATGATCTCAACAATCCTCGACATGATCGTTGCGTGGTTCTTTACCCGTCCACTCGTTGCCATGCTGGCAAACCGTCAGTTCTTTACTAGCGGACGATGGGGCGTTGCCTCGGGGTCCTTTGGTGGCGTGGTTGCCGCTGGTGCCGCCACCGCTAGTCCGGTCGTCGCTGGCGGAATCATTCGACCAAGTTCTGCCACCCGTCCTACAGGAGACCGCAAGTGAACGCCACGATGACCGATGCCGACGGCTCCAATGGCTCCAACGGTTCTGACGGATCCAAGCATGGCCTGTGGTACCGGCTGTACAACGGTCTGACCGCATACGAATTTGTCAGCCGCTGGAAACGCTGGCG
>JANMEI010000139.1:0-3878 GCA_031376865.1 Acidimicrobiia bacterium
GGCCAGCGGCATCGGGATGACGACCGCATTCCTATGGCTGCTCTGCTCGCCGCTCCCGCGGCTCCACGCACTCCCCCAGATGTCGGAGTCGCCATGACAGCGCTGGTCCCAACTGACTACCCGCCAGCCCCTTGCGGCGAGCAGCGGAGCAAAGACGTCGTAGGTCCGGGCGAAATCCAATCCGCCGTGAATCAAGATCAGCACCGGGTCGTCGATCGATCCCCATTCGTACACGGCCAGCCGTACTCCGTGCGCATCCACGGAGTACTGACGAAGCGGTGCAACCGCATGGGCAACGTGAACGGTTCCTGCAGCGAGATCGATAGTGGTCGCAGCAGCCACCTCGGCCATCGTCAACGCCGACACTTCGTTCATCGCAGCGTCACCAGGTTGGGAGTTCCCGAGTCTCCTTCGGTTGTTCCCAGCGCCCCACCGACAACGGTGACGGGTACACCGACAAGTTCCGTGTTGAAGATTCGGTCGATTTCCGTTTGGCTCACCGATCCATTTCCTACGGTTCGTGTGCCATCGTCAAGATCAACGATGTAAATCGTTCGAGTGATTTGGCCGGTTCGATCAAACTCAGCGGTGTACGACACAACTACTCCATTGCCACTGGTCGCATCGACAATCGGCGGGCCCCACAATTGCTCGTCGGTGAGTTGAACTTTGTGTGCTCGAAAGTCCGATGAGGGCGCACTCGTAGCTCGGCCGAAAAGTGACACCGCATGCTTTGAGGCAGTCATTCCGAGCGACGTCACCAAAGCCGTCGATCCGTCACCGGCACGAAGGCGTTGAACCGCGACGCACATTGCGTGAAGTGCATAACTATTGCCCGGTCCCCCGGCGTAGGCCAATCCGCCGGTCAGGGTGACACCTCGTCGGTCATCGTCTTCGATGCCAAGCGAGTGCATTCCCATTTGAATGGCCGACGGGAAACATGAGTAGAGATCGATGAGGTCAACATCGCTTATCGTCAAACCGGCGTGCCCAAAAGCAGCGGCGCCAGCGGCCGCAATTCCTGCCGAGTGCGCAAGGTTGGGTCGTTCGACTGGCGTCCACGGATCTTGACATGAGCCTCCTCCGAGGAACGCAATCTGCAGTGATCGATCGATACCACGGCGGTCGGCTTCGGCTTGGCTCATCAGAACCATCGCTGCAGATTGGTCGACTTCCATAATCGCGTTCATTCGTTTTGGGTACGGGAAACACACCCAACGATTGTTGGCATCGACTGTGGCAATCTCATCGACGGACCACCCGTCGGGAAACCACGCGTTGGGATTTGTCGCCGCTACCTGTGAGTTACGACTCATCAGTGCACTGATGAACTGTTGGTGTTCCTCAATGGATCTGCCTGCGGCTGCCCGAAGCGCATTTTCATACATTGGGTAACACTGGATTGGAGCAACCATGCCGTGGCGGGCCTCCACCGCTGTGGTGAGGGGTCGTTGACCTTTCAGGAAATCGCGACGACCAGGGAAAGGCGTCCACCGTTGCTGTAAATCAATTGCCTCTTTGCGAGCTCGACGAACCGAGTAGATCGCTTCGCTGCCAGCCAAAACCGCTATGTTGATTTCTCCATCAACGATCAAGTTGACCACTTCGTGCAACAGGTCACCAGCAGAATTGCCTCCCGGTGGCCACGTCAACGATCGTGAGGGTGTGAGGTTGGCAAACCCTGCGGTAGCGCCGACCAAGTCTTCGTACCCCCATCCGATCGGGTCAACACACGCCAAGGTGGTTGCCGCCACCCGCAGTTCCTCCACAGTGCCGCCACCCCCGGCACTGGCATCGCGCAATGCCAACTCAATTGCTTGAGCCATCAGCACCGCTGGTTCTTGGGGATCCCACTCTCCGTCAAGGGCCGGACGATGCCGAACCTGACCAACACCAACCAAAACCGCCGGAGAGCCGGATGGGAAACGCGCACTTGAACCACTAGTCACTGAACACACACTAGAGATGAGAGGGGCGGCTCAAGAAATCGCTCAAGCCGGGTGAAGCGATAACCGATGCTTCACACATCGATGTATCGCAAGGTAACTCCCTGCGTTACACAAGACCTGGAGTCTGTGCAATGGCACTTTTCACCTCAAAAAAGCGAAAGGAAGCCCCGGTCTCAGTACCGGTCGGTGGCGAACGCCTCTATTCGCTTGGCCCTTCCCCTGCGGTGATCAGCGCCATTGAGGCATTCGAACAGGCTCGGACCGTCGCTCACTCGATCGCCAACAATCACCGGTTGTTCCTGGTGCTGTCCGGGTCTGATCTCGACGCATCCGGCCGCGCTGGCGAATGGCAGTTCCACTACATTTACCCAGACGAGCATGTCGAAGCGATCATCTCCGTCCTCACGGAACCGCATTCTCCGCTGGCTGGGGCCGCCGCCATCAACGAAACCGTCACGAAGTGGCCGCCTGCTGGTTCGGTACAGGAGACCATGCTTCAGTACCAAGGTCCTGCTGCTCGATTGATCGTCGAACAGCAATGGAACGACCGGCTCGATCGGTTGCCTGGATTGCCCGAAGTTTTTGTGGATTCGACGCTCGCGATGAGCACCTTCGTTGGCAGCGGAGCTGACATCGATGTCCAGCATGGCGGAGCAAAGCTCAAAGGCCGTACTCCTCCAGGGGCCTACCCGGTGTGGGAAATGACGACGGGCTTCAACGTTTTGCAAACTCCGTTTGCCCCGCGTTGAGCGTCTGAATCAACGACCCTGAAACACGGGGTCTCGGCGCTCGAGCATCGCAGCGATCCCTTCTTCGGCGTCTGCCGTTGCTGACAACACGTCTTGAGTTTTTCGTTCGTGGGTCAATTGGGCACGGACTCGTTCGTACAATGATGCGCGCATAGTGTCGCGGGTTGCCCGCACTGCCAATGGGGCAGCGGAAGCAACTTCAGTAGCCAATGCAAGTGCCGTGGCACGTACTTCGTCGCGTGGCACAAGTCGGTTCACTAAGCCCATCGCCATTGCCTCTTCGCCTCCGATACGTCGGCCGGTCAACAAGATGTCGGCAGCCTTGGTTGGTCCCACCAACTCGGGGAGGGTTAACGAGATACCGAACCCCGGATGAATGCCGAGCCGGACAAAGTTGGTGGCCATAAACGCTTCGGGGCAAATCACTCGAAGATCGCATGCCGTGGCAAGGCCGAAACCTGCCCCCACTGCGGGGCCATGTATGGCGGCGACCATCGGGATCGAGACTTGGAACATCCGCACGGCAGCTTCATAGAACGGGCCGATCGGGCTGGCATCAACCGTCGCCACAAACTGGCTGAAACCAGCCGCCCGGGAACCACTGTCGCCACTGAACTGTGCACCTGCGCAAAACGATTTACCTTCAGAACAGATCACGACAGCCCGCGCCCCGTCAGCTTCTGCTGCAGCGATCTGGTCAGCTAGCGAATTGAGCAGTTCCATCGACGCAAAGTTGTGCGGACCGGCTTGTATTTCGGCAATCGCAACGTAACCATCTCGGGTTACTTCAATGCGGGCGGTATCAGTCATGTCCCGATGCTGACACATCGTAGGGAGGTGAAACGAACCCGGCTCCGTTCACGGATCGGTCTTTCTGGAGGGCCTTCCTCTTGTGGCAATCTGCAGAGGTGCCAACAACGCTTTCTCTGAGTTCCGTGCTGGATCTCGCCGACCAAGTCCTCCGCTCGAGCGGGGCCACCGAACTGCAAGCATCAGCCACCGCCCGCAGCATTCGCGATGCAGAAGCAGATGGCATACGCAATGTGGGGCTCGGATATCTGCCCATTTACGCCGACCATGTTGCCTGCGGCAAGGTGGTTGGATCTGCGGTTCCATCGGTGACGGTTCCGCGCCCAGGAACCATCGCCGTCAACGCCAACCACGGATTTGCCCACCCTGC
>JANMEI010000190.1:0-1835 GCA_031376865.1 Acidimicrobiia bacterium
GTAGGGCCTCGGCCACTGCGCGGGCCATTTGTTGCTGACCGTTTCGTCGCTCGCCGCCGCCGGGCAATGCAACCGCTACTCGGTTGAGGGCAACGACCACCGGGTGTGACTGAGGAACTTCCTTCTCAGTGGGTGTTCCAGCTGCCATGGGCATACGAGGCTACAAGGTGTGGTGCGCCCGGCTGGGGAATGGGCCAGACTGTTCTCATGCCAGCAATCGGAGTTCTCGTTGTAGTCCTGCTTGCCATTCTGTTGACGGGGGTAAAAACCATTCCCCAGGGCAATGTGGGTGTCACCACCGTGTTTGGGAAGTATCGGCGCGTCTTGCGACCCGGGTTGAGCTTTGTCATCCCCCTTATCGAGAAGGTCACCAAACGGATCTCGATTCAAAATCGCTCGTTGGACTTGCAGTTTCAAGCAATCACGCAAGACCAGGCCAACGTGTATTTCAAGGCAATGTTGTTGTACTCGGTGCTCAACGAAGACGAAGCCACCATCAACAACGTCGCGTTCAAGTTCTTGTCCGAAAATGACCTGATGGTCGCCTTGGTGCGCACCGTCGAAGGCAGCGTTCGAGGTTTCGTGGCTACCCGACCGCAAACGCAGATTCTCGCGCTTCGTGGCGAGATCGTCGCGGAGGTCAAGCACCAACTCGATGCGCAGTTGGAAACCTGGGGCTACCACCTGCAAGACCTCCAACTCAACGACATCACCTTCGATACGGCCATCACCGAGTCGATGGCTCGGGTGGTTGCATCATCGAACCTGCGCGCTGCGGCCACCAATGAAGGCGAAGCAGAAATGATTCGCCGCACCAAGGCTGCCGAAGCAGAAGGTGCCGCCATCCGTATCTCTGCCGAAGCCGAACGGCAGGCGTCACAGCTTCGAGGTGAGGGTGTTGCGTTGTTCCGTCGAGAGGTGTCGCGTGGGTTGGCCGAGGCCGAAGCAACCGCTGACCCCGTGTTGGTGCAATTGTCGATTTGGACCGAAACGCTTCGCCACCTGGCCGAATACGGTCGCGGCAATGTGATGTTCTTTGATGGGAGCGTCAACGGGATGCAAGATTCGATGCGGCAGTTGGCTGCCCTGCACCAGCTCGATCGCCCCGATGTGAGTGGTGCTGCGGGGCCAACCTTGCCTCGACCTGCGCAACCCCGCTAGTGCTGGGCCTCGTGGCGCCCCGGGTCCGCATCGGGGAAAGTCGTTCCTTGTGGTGCGACGCTCGACCGAGTAGTTGGTAGTTTCGTAGTCCTCATGGCCCTGGCACGCACGATCGTTCATCGGGTTCGCAGTGACGAACCTGTAAATCTGAACATCCCGGCATCGCTCGATGCTTCGCGCATTCCCACCCATGTAGCGGCCGTGATGGATGGCAACGGGCGTTGGGCTAACCGTCGAGGTTTAAAGCGGACGGAGGGGCACGCTGCTGGCGAAGAGGCGCTGTGGGACACCGTCATGGGAGCGCTTGAACTGGGTGTGGAGTGGTTGAGCGTTTATGCGTTCTCAACCGAAAACTGGAAGCGACCGGTTGATGAAGTTCGCTTCTTGATGAATTTCAACGAGATGTTGCTGGTCAATCGGCGTGACTGGTTGAACGATTTGGGTGTGCGGGTGCAATTCATCGGCCGCCGCAACTGGCGGGTGCCGCGTCGAGTGTTGAAAAACATAGAAGAAGCCGAGGCACTCACCAAGAACAATCGTCGTATGACGTTGACCTTTTGCTTCAATTACGGTGGTCGCGCCGAGTTGGTCGATGCGGTGCAGCGCATTGTCGAAGATCGTGTGCCGGCTAGCAAGGTGTCCGAGAAGTTGATTGCCGAATACTTGTATTCGCC
>JANMEI010000195.1:0-4679 GCA_031376865.1 Acidimicrobiia bacterium
GAGGTGTGGTCGTGGTGGCACGACGGTTCCGTTCACTCACAGAGCTGGCCTGTCATCGGTGAAATCACCACGGCAATCGACGGTTTAACCGACGCGGCCTACACCGTGTCGAGTGAAGTACTCGGCGCAATCCGGCGCGCAAAGACCGAAAGCAAGCGCTCCATGCGCTGGCCGGTTGACACTGTCGTGGTTACCGGTGCGCAGGACTACCTCGATGCGCTCGCTCATGGAGCGGGCGATGTTTGCGGTGCGGGTTCCGTCGCAAGTCTCACGACCAGTGTCGGTGACGCCAACATCGTGGTCACGTTGGCCGAGACCGACAGGTCCGCTCCGGCAAACTAGTAGGCGCTCAACCGAGATCCAGTTGCCCACAGATTGCCGCTGTTAAGTGGGGCAGATGAACACCGTTCGTCCCCACTCAGCCGTTCACTTCCCTAGGGTGTACGTAATGAGTGCATCAACTTCTCGTCATTCAACGCGCACACTGGGGCTACTTCAACACGCCCCGCGCCGTGTGACTCTCAGCGTTTTGATAGTAGCCACAGCAACCTTTGGAGCGCCACGCGCCCTTGCCACACAGACAATTCCTACCGTGCCACAGCCCGCAACCGTACCGCCGGAGACGATCAAACCAGCCCCAACCCCGGCGCCAGCCGTAACCATTCCGGCAACCGCATCTCCGACTGCAGCACCGACCGCTCCACCGACGACGGCGACCGCCACGAGTGCCGCAAGAGCGGCGACGACAGCTGCCAAACCAGCCACCACCGTCCCGGCAAAAAGTGCCACCACAAAGCCGGGTAAGGGCGTCACCACCGTTGCCGCCAAATCACCAGCAAAAGCCAGCAAGCGCAACGCAAAAGGCCAGTACTCACCAAATGGTCAACCGGTTGGGTCAGCTATCCCCTTTTCGGCCACTCCCGGAGCCCTCGACAAAACAACTCCGAGCGCAGCAAACGAGGCCGAGGCATTCAAGGCGATCCAATCAGACGGAAAGCCATTGTTTATTCTCATCATTGGTTCCGACGCACGGCCCGGCGAGAAGGTCGATCGATCGAGATCCGACGCTGTCCATCTGTTCGCATACAACCCCACCCTGAAGTCCGGAACCATGATCGGCTTCCCCCGAGATTCTTATGTGACGCCTCCGGGTGCACAACAGCGGAAACTGTCGGGAGTGATGTCGACGCAAGGCCCCGATGCTGTGGTGAAGACCATCAGTACACTTATGGGTGTACCAGTCAGCCGCTATGTGGTCACCGGTTTTGATGGGTTCACCAAGATGGTCAACGAGATCGGTGGCGTGCCAATCGAGGTCAACCCCGCCATGAACGACAAAGCCTCCGGTGCCCAATTTCAACAGGGCTGGTTTCAAATGAACGGCGACGCAGCGCTCGCATTCAATCGGGCGCGCAAGACCTTGCCAAAGGGCGACCTCTCTCGTTCTGCTAATCAAGAGAAGTTCATTCTTGCGACACTGGCCAAACTGCGGGCAACCACCGGCAACATCAGCTCGTTGACCACCTGGGTCAACAGTGGTCGCAAGCACACCATCACCAACATCAAGGCTGGTGATTGGATGTACTTCGCACAGGTCGCCCGAAGCATCGAGCCGGGCCGGATCAAAACGATGGTCATCCCCGGAGCACCGAAAACGATCAAAGGCGAGTCTGTCGTCCTGCTCGATGCGTCCAAATTACCGACTCTATCCAAAGACCTTGCCGATGGGGTGTTGGGCAACTAACACCTCATACCCTGGGGACCTACCGGCCACCGCTGACGTCAATGATTGCCCCGGTCACATACGAAGCTGCTGACGAACACAACCACAGAATCAGCGCCGCCACTTCTTCGGGTTCGCCGGCTCTACCGAGCGGGATGTTCACGCCCATCAAATCGGCGCGGTCGGGTTGGCCACCTGATGCATGAATATCTGTACGCGTAATACCTGGCCGCACACAGTTGACGCGTACACCTTCAGCTGCGATCTCCTTAGACAACCCGAGCGTCATCGTGTCCAACGCAGCCTTTGATGCGGCGTAATCGATGTACTGACTAGGGCTACCAATTCGTGCGGCTGCAGAACCCACGTTGACAATAGATCCGCCCAAGCCACCATGTTTTGTTGACATCACTTTCACAGCTTCTCGGGCACACAAGAACGCTCCTACCGCGTTAATGCGAAACATGCGGTCGAGCCGCTCGACACTCATCTCATCGAGGCGAGCGGCGTAATCCACGACACCGGCGTTGTTGACGAAAGCCGTCATCACCCCCAGTTCGGCGGTGACCGCCTGAAAGGCTTGAACGACGGATGACTCCTCAGCCACATCGCATCGAACCGCAAAGGCTCGGTGTCCCGCCGATCTGACTTCTTCCACGAGTGCATCCGCCGCCCCAACCTCGGTGCGGTACGAAAACCCAACATCCCAACCTTCCGAGGCCATGGCGCGCACCGTCGCCGCGCCAATGCCTCGAGATCCACCGGTTACAAACGCAACAGTCATGACAACATGCTGCCACTCGCTGCTCCGCAGGGGCAACAGCCAGGTTGCGGCTACTTGATGGCGAAGCTGAGGCGAACGACTGCGGTGATGTCTTTCTCGATGGCCGTGGTATCGAGAGAGCCGGTGTCTTCAAACTCCGTGGCGTCCTTCGCCGTGACCTGAATGACCCCCATCGACGCATCGCGTAGCTGACCAAGATCTTGACCGGTGGCCTTCACGATTCGTGACGCACGAGTCTTGGCATCCTTGGTTGCCTCTTCCTGCATATCGACACGAATAGTCGCCAGCTTTGTGTACAGATACTGCGGCTGGTTCACCTGGAACGAGATACCCGTATTGACCACTTCACCGATTTTCAGCGAGAGCTTTTTGATCGACTGCACATCGGTTGACCGAACCTCGAACCGTTGATACGCATTGTATTGACGAAGCACACCCGTTGAGTTGCCACTTTCGTTCGTCTCGTAAACGGGCTCAAGCGACACTGGCGAGCGCTCAATCTTGTCGGCAGGAAAACCTTGAGCAACAAATGCCTCGGTCAGGGTTTTGGCCTGGTTGGCCAACTCCTGATTTGCCTCTTGCTGCGTGGTTCCCGAGACCCCCAAGGTCCCCGTCAGGATCCCGAGATCAGCCTTGATCGACCGTTTCGCTGAACCCGTCACCGCCAAGGTTTGATTGAGTTCACGGTTTTGCTGCCAGGTGTTGGTCACCAGCCCTGCAGTGCCAATGGCACCAATTGAGATGATTCCTGCTCCTAGTGCTGCTGCCAATCGGTCCATATCAGTTGTCGCTTTCGTTGTCCGTCGAGTGTGTCAGTGTGGGTGAAGGGTTGGGTTGATAGGTGGCTATGTGTACCTACGACGAGTGAAAGCTGAAACTTGGTTCCTTCCTTTCATCTCAAAACACGAAATTTGATCTCCCCTATCACGGCTGATCGAAACCAGCGAAGATATGTGTGTGAAACAGATCCAGTTGGTGATCGGAACCAGACCTGAAATGGTCCACGCCCTCCCGCTTGTCCGAGCTGGGCTTGCTGCTGCAAACCACGGTGTGGACTTTCGCCTCACAGCAGTGTCGCAGCACACCGATCCAATCATGTCCACTGAGGTTTTGCCGGCTTCGATGACCACAGGGTGGCCAACCGACTATGTGGATGCCCAACCCTTTTCCCTTGCGCACGCTCTTTCCCAGATCCAAACTCACTTCGCCACGACCCAGCCCGATGCCGTTATCGTCATCGGCGACACCGACACGTCGCTAGCCGCAGCCTTAGCCGCCACCGAACTACGGGTTCCGGTGGCGCACGTCGAGGCAGGACTTCGGTCGCATGATTGGGCCATGAAGGAGGAACGTAACCGTGTCCTGATCGACCATGTTGCGGCCATTGTGTTTCCTCCAACAGAGGCTGCGTATGCCCAGTTGCTCAGCGAGCAGGTTCATGGCACAGTCCTGCAAACTGGCGACGTACACGTCGATGCATTTCGAATCTTGCGAGAAGAAGGTCTGCTCGGTGGCGCTTCGACACCAGCCGCTTCGGTGCCATTTGTGTTGTGCACCATCCATCGCCGAGAAAACATTTTGGAGGCACCTCCACTTCGACGCATTGTCGAGCTGTTGACGTCCGTTCCACTCCCTGTGCATTTGGCACTCCACCCACATACTCGTAAGCGCCTGAATGAATACGGTCTGATGGATCAGCTCACAGCCAAGGGGCAGGTGTGCATCAGCGAACCGTTGGCGTTCCTGGAGTTTGCTCGGGCTCTTGATTCGTGTGCCGGAGTCATCACCGATTCCGGTGGTGTGCAGAAACAAGCATGGTTGTTGGACCGTCCGTGCATCACCCTCCGAACCACCACCGAGTGGGCCGAAACCCTCGACGGCGGTTGGAATCAGCTGATCGATCCTCTCTCAGTCAGCTCCCTCCCCGCCCCCTTCGTTACTGATCCGGGAACTGCCCGAGGAACGCCGTTTGGCGATGGTCACGCAGCCGAACGGATCATCGCCGCCACGATTGGACTGATCTCATGAACACCGCACGACAAGCACCTATTGGCGTGGTCCTGATTGGAGCGGGTGCGATGGGTCGAAATCATGGTCGGGCCCTGCGGCTGGCGAGAGACAGTTTTCTCCTTGGAGTCATCGAGCCCGACGAAGCGCGAGGTCGGGCCCTAG
>JANMEI010000217.1:0-10171 GCA_031376865.1 Acidimicrobiia bacterium
GAAGCTAATCGGTGTTGACTCCCTTATCGGTTATCGGCTGTGCCGGGCCGAACGCCAGGCAGTGTGCATCAGGCGTTGAACCGACGACAAGGTGAGAGGTGTCACTCAAGCTCGGGCTGCGCCAAGCCGATGTAGTCAGCGTGAAGCGGGGGCGTCGATGGAGACCGAGGTATGTCCTCGCAGGAACGATAGCGATTTCATTGGCCGTTTGGCTCTGTCTGTCTGCGGTCGCAGTCGTCACCAACCGAGGTACTCCCAGCGTTGAAATGCTTTTAGCGTGCACCGCAATTCTCTTGACGTGCGCGGCAGTTGCGATCCAAATACGCACTGGTGAGACGCTCAGCGCCACGTTGACTCAAGCTCGAACCGATGACTTGACTGGTCTCGGAAACCGGCGAATGCTGCTCGATACGCTCGCCAAACGATTGAACCAGCCCGTTCCGCAGCCCACTGCATTGTTGCTGATGGACCTCGACAGGTTTAAAGAAGTAAACGATTCGCTCGGGCACGAAATGGGCGATGAGTTACTGAAGCAGATGCGGCCTCGCCTCGAGGCTTTGTTGCTCAATCGGGAAATCGCGTGTCGTCTCGGTGGAGACGAGTTTGCCGTCGTCGTCGATCTCGAAGCCTGCGCCACGACAGACTCGATGGTCAGTGCAACTACTGAACTCGCCGACAGCATCAGGTCAGCCATGCAAAAACCGTTTGTCCTTGGACAAACAGACATTTTCATTGACGCATCGCTCGGCATCGCACTCGCTCCCCTGCACACGCCGTCTGCTGAAGGTCTCCTCCGACTTGCTGACATTGCAATGTACGACGCAAAACGCAACCGAGCGGGTGTCACGCTGTATCGAGCCGGGTTGGAAAGCCTCAACAATCACCGCCTTGCTATTGCATCGGATTTGCGGACCGCGCTTCGCCGAGGTCACGAGATCCACGCTTACTTCCAACCGAAAATTGATCTGCGTACTGAAGAAGTGGTTGGCGTCGAAGCCTTAGTCCGTTGGTATCACCCAACGCGAGGCGTTATTCCGCCAGACGAATTCGTGCACATTGCGGAAGATACCGGCCAGTCAGCCCTGCTCACCGCAACCATGTTGGACAAGGCGCTCGCTCAAGCATCTGATTGGGCATCAGAGGGAATTCACTTGCCCGTCGCGATCAACCTGTACGGATCAGATCTCCGCTCCCCTGCCATCGTCGAGCGCATCAAGGACGCACTGGAGCGTCACGTGTTGCCTCCACAGTGTTTGCAAGTTGAGATCACCGAACAGTCACTTGTGTCAGACCCGGCGGGTGCCCGCAGCATTTTGAATCAACTTCACGAACTTGGGGTCAAGATCTCGCTCGACGACTACGGCACCGGCTACTCGTCCCTCGCTTACCTTCGTGAGTTCCCCATCGACGAGTTGAAACTCGATAAGACTTTCGCCATGGGCATGCTTCGTGATCAAACGAGTTGGATCATCGTACGTTCAACGATCGATTTAGCTCACGCGCTGAACATGCGCATTGTTGCCGAAGGCGTCGAAGACGATGTTGTCCGTGACGAGTTGATCGCCTTGGGCTGCGATGTCGGCCAGGGCTACTACTGGTCTCGCCCGCTCGGTGCAGCTGAACTCAACCGCTGGCTGAGTGCTCGTGCAGCCGAGACATCTACCTGAGTAACTGGCCAAGCGCAGTCGTGTGACTCTGTGCCCCTAGTCGTGGGCATCCTCAACAGGCTCGGTCCACTCGGCCTGCGGAACAACGACGGCGAGTGGAATTGCTTGGTTGGAGCGGTGCTCTAACACCAAGGTGCCAGAAGGCTCAAACGCTAACGCCGCTCCCCCATTGACGAGTTTGCCAATGTTCTCGCCCAGCAACGACGCACGCCAACCGTGGTTGAGTCGAGCATCTTCATCACGACGAAGAAACTGAACCAGGTCGCCGCGGGTAGCCATGATGGACTGATCGATACGGGCATCTTGGGCCAGTTGACCAATCCATGCCGAAACGAGTGTCAACGCAGGCCGCAAACGACGGTCAAAGTCTTCTGGCTCAGGAACTTGTAGCTCGTCAATCGACATGGCCGAGGCTCGGGCGATGACGTCGAGTATTTCTTTGGCGGTGGAGGACTTCGACACTCGACCATCAACGCCTCTGATTCCTCCGAGTGCCGCTGCAGTCGAGGGTTTCGCTTGCGAGATTGCAACTACCGCAAGGTCGGCCATCACGAAGCGGACCGGTCGGTCTTCGGTTTGAGCGCGTCGCTCTCGCCAGGCGCACAGTTCTTGTGCAATCAGGCGATCGTGACCACGCAGGACTCTGCCGTCTTTCAGACGCCACCACGCTCGTTGAGGATCGTGCTGCCCGCGGGGACGAAGACGAAGCGTTTCGGTCTCAAGCTCCAACCACGAGACACGTCCAGCAGCTTCGAGTTCAGCGAGTAGGCGGTTTCGGAGCTCCAATAGATGGGTCACGTCAGAGGCTGCATACGCGCACTGTGCAGCCGTAAGTGGACGTACGGTCCAATCGGTGAGCCGGTCGCCCTTTGATAAGCGTACGTTGAGTACTCGTTCGACGAGGTTCAATAGCGACGGCGTGGAGAAACCCAAAAAACCGGCAGCAAGCTGGGTGTCAAACATCTTCCGGGGAAGCGCTCCACATTCAATTTCCAAGATTTCAAGATCTTGATCAGCAGCATGAAACACGGCAACAACATCGGAATCGAGGAGGCGTTTAAGTGGCGAGATATCGACTGCCAACGGGTCAATCAGGACTGTTCGATTTCCGAAATTGATTTGAATCAATGCAAGGTTGGGAGAGTACGAACGCTCACGCAGAAATTCGGTATCAATCGCGTAGGCCTCGAACTGCAAGGCTTCGTCTATCAACGCCTCAAGCTGATCAGGTTGATTTATCCAGTCGAAGCTGGCGTCGAGGGCCGGAGCGGCTCGCCCGGACTTTTTTCGTGGACTTCCACTCATCAGTCACCACTACCGGGGGAAATAGCTTCGGTGGCGACCGGCATGCCCATGTGGTGCCAGGCGTTGGTTCCACCCATCACGTTGACGGCATCGATTCCGTTTGCTCGGAGAAACGCAGCGGCTCGGTTTGACCGGCCGCCCGAGGCACAGATCACGTACAGCGTTCCTGCCTGCGCCATATTTTGGATCGCTTCAAGTTGTTCGGGAACGGCCATCAGCGGCACCAGTTTCGCTTGAGGTACTCGAACCGCAGCGAACTCATCGGGCTCGCGGACGTCAAGCAACGGGAAGCCAGCCTCTAGCGCCGCATGCAAATCGTCCAGATCGACCTGGGGTGGCATCTGGTCCATGTTGACCACCACCCTACCGTGAGCTTGGGGTGGCGCAATGTGCACCCCGGTGCCCATCAGGATCGGCACTACTTGGACGTTCGTCGCTCTGCGAGTTGGGCTGCTGTATCGATATCGGCGATTGAGCGAAGGTTCGCCACTCGAAGCGGTGACCACGGCAGCCGTCGAAGGACCGCAGAAGGCGACCGCTCCCCTACTTCAAAGGCAGATCGAAGCGTCCCGACACATTCCTTTCGCCAGACGCTGTGCGTGACGTAGGGATGGCCTTCCAGGACTGGTATCGCAGCCTGAACATCGTGATTGAGGTGCAGCGATTCCACCATCGCCCTCACTTCTTCGGCGTCGATGTCGGGGTGGTCACAGGCCAACAACACCACAGTCGACCATCGCGCTTGTTCCAATGCAGTGATGAGCCCACCGAGTGGACCCTCCCCCGGCCAGGCGTCAGGGACGAATGACCAGCCCTGAGCGCTGAGTTCGGCTTGATTTCCTCCGATAGCCAGTACTTCGGACGCCCCGGACAAGATGGACGCAACGAGCACCCGAGCTGCCATCGGCTCGCCGTCGAGGTCAACATCAATAAGCGCCTTGTCGGTGCCCATGCGGCGGCTCGCTCCCCCAGCCAGCATGGCCACCGTAATCGGCGGCAATTCTGTCTGTTCGGGCGAAACCAACATGGCCTACCACTTTGCCCTATATCCAAGGGTCAGTGCGAAACTTCGGCGGAGCCTTTACCCTCGCTACGTCACCAGTACGAGGCGAGTGCCAACCATGCTTCGGTCGTCAGCCCCAGCGATGCAACGTCGATGCGTTCGTTGTTGCCATGGAATCGTGAAGCGAACTCCCCGGGGCTGATGGTTTGGCTAAACAGCCCGAACCCGTAGGCGACGGTGCCAGCTCTTCGAAAGAAGGCGGCGTCGGTTCCGCCTGCGGTGATTCGAGGTACCAGACTGGCTTGCGGATAAAACTGGCGGGATACCGACTCGAGCGCGGTGTAGAGCGGGGTATCGATGGGTGAAATGGTGGCGTCGCCTTCGTTGATCATTTCGGTCGTGATGCGTGCCGACAACTCTGGGCCGAGTGCTTCCAGCAACATGGCATCGACCGCTGCCCTGTCGTGGCCGGGAAGTGTACGAATGTCGACCTCGATGGCAACTTCGTCTGGAATGACGTTTGTCTTTTGGCCGCCACGAATGACGTTGGGAGAGAAAGTTGTATGTGTACAGGCATGAGCAAACTTGGCGGTGCCAAGATCTGGAAGATGACTGAGTCCTTCGTAGACCAGCGACGGGTCGTGCAGCATGGCAACAACGTTGTCATCAACGTCGAGTGCAGAGACGTATTGCTTCCACACCTCGTTAATGACTGCGGCTGGGCGATACTCGGAAAGTCGGCGAACCACCTCGGCCGCCACCACCAGTGCGTTGTCTGAGCCGTACGGCATGGAACCATGTGCCGGCGTTCCCTTAATGATTAAGCGGCGCCACGAGCTGCCTTTCTCGCCCACCGTGATGGTGACCCGTTGTCCTCTGGCTGAGTGCAGGGACAGTCCACCTGATTCGGTGATCAAGTAATCGCACTTACTGAGTTCGGACTCGTGGTCAACGAGATGACGTGCCCCGTAGTGGCCGCCGGCTTCTTCATCGGCAACGGCAATGAACCGAATGGTGCCCTTGGGTCGCTGACCAGAGCGGATCAGTGTCTTCATGGCGACGGCCATCGAACACGTCATATTGAGCATGTCTAAGGCGCCGCGGCCCCACACCTCACCGTCGATGAGCTCGCCACCGAATGGATCGCGCAGCCAGCCAGCAGGGTTAACCGGCACCACATCGGTGTGGCCCAACAAACACAGCGATGGTGCGGTGGGGTCGGTGCCTTCAATCTCGGTGATGAGCGACCGTCGACCCGGTGCTGGTTCGACCCGTTGAAAATCTAGACCACTGCCTTCGAGATATGACTGCAGCAGATCGCTGGTGCGCACCTCAATCCCCGAGTCCACAGCCCCGGTGTTGACACATTGGTTGCGGATCGCCGTTTGCAGCAACTCGACGGTCTCATGTTGGCGAACGTCTGCGGACATAAGTGAATGTTAGTTTGCCGGGACGCGGAGGGGTGCGGTCGAGGCTAGTTGCAGAACGTTTCGTAGGCGGCCGCGTCCATCAGTCCTTCAAGATCGGCATCGGACACTCCGGACAATCGATACAACCACGCCGCACCTTCGGGGTCGCTATTCAACTGCGACGGGTCGGCAACGGGAGAATCGTTAATCTCTGTCACTTCACCTGCTGCGGGCGAATAGATGTCCGAAACTGACTTCGTGCTCTCGACCGTGGCAACTGATTCGCCCTGGGTGACCGATCGACCGATCTCGGGGAGCTCGACGTACACAATGTCACCTAACTGGTCTTGCGCGTGTTGAGTGATGCCGACGGTGGCGATGCCATCGACGACTTCGATCCATTCGTGATCGGTGGAATACAGCTTCATGGTGCTCCTTGTAGGTGATGCTGGTGTTTAGCGTTTATCGTTTGTATGTATGCGGAACAAATGGGAGTGACGTGATGGCGACCGCCAATCGACTGCCGCGCACTTCGGCGTAGATAATGCCCTCATCGTTGGCCACCACATCGGGATCAACATACCCGCACGCGATCGGACGACCGAGCGTCGGGCTGAACCCACCCGAAGTGACATGCCCAATCACACGATCAGAAGTGGCGTCGGCGTACAGCGGAGCGTGCTCTCGAACAGGGGCCTTGCCCACCGGTGACAAACCCACCAAGCGTTGCGCGGCGCCATCGGACAACTCAGCGGCAATACGCGTGGCTCCGGGGAACCCCAGGTCGGATCGCCGTCGTTTCTGAATCGACCATGCCAACCCCGCTTCGATTGGCGATGTGGTTTCGTCGATGTCGTTTCCGTAGAGGCACAATCCAGCTTCCAAGCGAAGTGTGTCGCGCGCACCCAGCCCAGCGGGTTTCACCTCGGGCTGTGCTGTGAGTGCACCTACTACCGTCAGCACATCGTCTGAAGGGATAGCAATTTCAAATCCATCTTCGCCCGAGTAGCCGCTTCGTGAGATGCCAACTTGCACTCCGACCAGATGCACCGTTGCCACATCCATGAACCTCATGGCCGTCAGCGTGTCTCCGTCAGACCTGGCCACTCTGACCAGCGCAGTTTCAGCTAGTGGGCCTTGCAGGGCAACAAGTGCCACCTCGGGCCGTTGAATCAATCTGGTGCCTGCAGGTAGATGTTGCCGAAGATGTTCAAACACGATGGCTTTGCGCCCAGCGTTCGACACGATCGTTAACATGTTGGGCTGATCACGCGACCGTGAGATCATCAGGTCATCGATGATCCCCCCTTTCGCATTGAGCATCTGCGTGTATCGCTGACGCCCGGGTGGAAGCAGATCAACATCGCACGGCACAAACAGTTCCAACGCCTCGGCAACGGTATGAAACGTGTCATCGTCGGCGTGCAACTCGGCCACGCCCATATGGCTGACGTCAAACAGACTTGCCGACGTGCGCGTGTGGTGGTGTTCGGCAATCGTGCCGGGCTCATAGCGGATCGGCATGTCGTAGCCAGCGAACGCACCCATCCGTGCACCTCGGGCAAGGTGCCACGCGTGCAGCGGCGTGTGTACCAATGCAGCAACTTCGCCAGATTCAACAGCGGCATCAGCTGAGGCACTCATGCGTAATCCTCCATGGGTGGGCACGAACACACCACATTGCGGTCACCAAACGCGCCGTCAATGCGCGAGACCGGCGGCCAGAATTTGTCGGCCATGGATCGGCCCGTTGGAGACGCAGCTTCCTTGCGCGAATACGGATGAGTCCACTCGTCCATCATCACATCGTCCGCGGTGTGGGGTGCGTGTACGAGAGGGTTGTCATCCTTCGGCCACTCCCCCGACGCCACTCGATCAATCTCGTGTCTGATGGCGATCATGGCATCGCAGAACCGATCAAGTTCGTGCAGCGATTCGCTTTCGGTCGGCTCCACCATCAGCGTGCCCGCCACCGGGAAGCTCATGGTGGGCGCATGGAACCCGTAATCGATGAGACGTTTCGCCACATCATCCACGGTGATTCCCGTTGCTGCGGTGATCGGGCGAATGTCAAGAATGCACTCGTGTGCCACCCGGCCACCATGCCCCGTGTACAACACCGGATACGACGCGCCCAAACGTGTTGCCACGTAGTTGGCGTTCAGAATGGCAACCGAGGTTGCTGCCAGCAGTCCTTCGGCTCCCATCATCGATATGTAGGCCCAGGGAATGGTCAAGATGCCGGCTGATCCCCACGGTGCTGCCGAGACGGGACCCACGCCATGGCCACCGTCGTCGCCTCCGTTGACCAGACCCGGTCGTTCAGCGTGCGACGGTAGGAACGGGGCGAGATGGTGCCGCACGCAGACAGGGCCCACCCCGGGCCCGCCGCCTCCATGGGGAATGCAGAACGTTTTGTGTAAATTCAAATGGCTGACGTCGGCGCCGAACTTTCCGGGTTGTGCCGTGCCAACGAGGGCATTGAAGTTGGCGCCGTCGAGATACACCTGGCCCCCTGCCGCATGGACCATGTCGCAGATCTCGACAATCCGTTCTTCAAATACACCGTGCGTTGATGGATAGGTCACCATAAGCGCAGCCAACTGAATGCTATGTGTGCTGATCTTCGCTTCGAGGTCATCGACATCGACATTGCCGGCGTCGTCACAGCGAACGGTGACGACAGACATGCCTGCCATCACTGCTGAAGCTGCGTTGGTGCCATGGGCCGACGTCGGAATGAGGCACACCGTCCGTTGGTCGTCGCCCCGTGACAGGTGATAGCCCCGAATGGCGAGAAGTCCAGCAAACTCACCTTGAGATCCTGCATTGGGCTGCAGCGAAACCCGGTCGTAACCGGTGATCTCAACCAGCATTGCTTCCAACTGCGCCACCAACTCAGCTGTCCCCGCCAATTGTTCAGCGGGAGCAAACGGATGCATGTTGGCAAACTCGGGCCACGTCACCGGGACCATCTCGGTGGTGGCATTCAACTTCATGGTGCAACTGCCGAGTGGGATCATCGTTCGATCAAGGGCCAGGTCTCGATCAGATAATCGCCGCAGTTCGCGAAGCATGTCGGTTTCGGACATGTCTCGATGAAACACTTCGTGACGTAAGGCTGGTTCGCTTCGCAACATCGTCGGTGGGATGCCCGAGGATGACGAGAACGGCAGAGCTACTGGTGGTGTGAGACCAAAGGCAGCGATGACCTCACGCACGGTTTCTGTCGTGGTGGTCTCGTCGCAGCTGAAACCCACCGAGGTTGAATCGACGCGCCGCAAGTTGATGCCTTGGGCAGCTGCTTTGCTCATGACTGCATCGGCAGCATCTATCGACGGCAACACTGCAGCTGCCGTATCGAACCAGGTGGTGTTGTTGACCTCGACACCAGCAGCCGAAAGCGCCGACACAATGTCCGATGTGTACTGATGAACGCGCTGGGCGATCGCGAACAAACCGTCCTGCCCGTGCCAACAAGCATAAAGCGCGCTTCCCACGGCCAGCAGTACCTGTGCGGTGCAGATGTTGCTGGTGGCCTTTTCTCGACGAATATGTTGCTCTCGGGTTTGCAACGTCAGGCGATAGGCCCGGCGCCCGGCAGTATCGACAGACACCCCTACCAATCGTCCCGGCAGGGCTCGCTTGTGCGCATCGGTTACGGCCAAGAAACCAGCGTGGGGACCGCCGGCAAACATCGGCACGCCGAATCGTTGCGCCGAGCCGACTACGGCATCGGCACCCCACGAACCGGGCCCCTCCAGCAACATGCAGGCAAGCAAATCTGTATGTGCACACACGAAGATTCCTGCTGATTTCGCTGCGGCTACCACCTCGTCATGAGCAGACAATGCGCCGGTCGTGGCTGCATGGGCCACCAACACCCCAAAGGAACCTTGAATGGACTCGGCAGTTAGTGTTGTCACCTCCACGTCGATACCCAACGGCACCGCTCGTGTCTTGACGACATCGATTACCTGCGGATGCAACTGCGAATCAACAACAAATCGATGTGACTTCGTCTTCGTGACCCGCAACGCGAGAGTCATTGCTTCTGCTGCTGCGGTGGCATCGTCGAGTAACGACGCCCCGGCCACATCCATGCCGGTTAACTCGCACACCATGGTCTGAAAGCGCAACAGCAACTCAAGGCGACCTTGACTGATTTCTGGTTGGTACGGCGTATACGCGGTGTACCACGCAGGGTTTTCGAACACGTTGCGCCGAATGACCTCTGGCGTGATCGTTCCGTAATAGCCCTGCCCAATAAGGCTGGTCATGACTGTGTTCTGCTTCGCGATGGCTGCCAACGCACGAAGGGCATCTGCTTCGGACATCGCGGGCGCCAGGTTCAGCGCACGGCGCATTCGTATCGACTCGGGGATGGCGACATCAAGCAACGAGCCAAGTGAGTCAATGCCAATGGCGGCAAGCATCTTCGCTTGGGCATCGGACCGGGGCCCGATATGGCGTTGGACAAATGGTGCAGCTGAACTGGGTGACATCGAACTGGGTGACGTCGAACTGGGTGACGTCGAACTGGTTGTTGCTGATTGCGGGGTCTCAGACATGGTGCCTCCGAAGGCAGAAAGATCGGATAAGCACCCCCGCTGTCCTGGTACCTGAGAGATTGACGAGCAACGACTAGACACCTCCTGGTGCTACCCATCACTTGACCCCTTCGGTGGACTGGCGACCACAAGGTGATCCAGTCACTCTCCAGCGTTGTCTACGCGCATCGTTCCGTTGTGCCTGAGAGGTTCCGGGGTGGTTGCTCCTACGGCGCC